>NZ_JBSFPX010000237.1:0-9588 GCF_053588415.1 Mycobacterium sp. NPDC003449 | reverse complement strand
CCGACACCATTCCCGCGATGGATCTGGCCACCTCGCTCAACCTGATGAACGAGCGGACCATGATGGCGGCCATCTCCGCCGAGCAACCGGCCGTCGCCTACGACAACGTCGTCGACACCCTCGCCCACATCTGGTTGACCAGCATCTACGGCGACGCCGGATAACCGTCGGCCAGTCATGCGAACATATGTTCGTGTCCACTGCGCAGGCGGCTATCCTGCACGCTGACCTCGATTCCTTCTACGCATCGGTCGAGCAGCGCGATGATGCATCGCTGCGCGGGCGTCCGGTGATCGTCGGGGGCGGGGTGGTGCTGGCCGCCAGCTACGAGGCCAAGGCGTTCGGGGTCCGCACCGCGATGGGCGGACGCCAGGCCCGGGCACTGTGCCCACAGGCCATCGTCGTGCCGCCGCGGATGGCGGCCTACACGCAGGCCAGCCGGGACGTGTTCGACGTATTTCACGACACCACGCCGCTGGTCGAGCCGCTGTCGGTGGATGAGGCGTTTCTCGACGTGTCCGGACTGGGCCGGGTGTCGGGGACACCGGTGGACATCGCCGCGCGCCTGCGCGAACAGGTGCGCCTGCGGGTCGGGCTGCCCATCACCGTCGGAATCGCCCGCACCAAGTTCCTGGCCAAGGTGGCCAGCCAGGAGGCGAAACCGGACGGCTTGCTGCTGGTGCCGCCCGATCGCGAACTCGCCTTCCTGCATCCCCTCCCGGTGCGCCGGCTGTGGGGCGTCGGCGCAAAGACCGCCGAGAAGCTACAAGCTCACGGCATCGAGACGGTGGCTGATGTGGCCGAGCTGTCCGAGTCGGCGCTGGGCGCCATGGTCGGCGGCGCCATGGGACGCCAGCTGTTCGCGTTGTCCCGCAACGTCGATCGGCGCCGCGTGACGACGGGCGGGCACCGCAGGTCCGTCGGTGCCCAGCGCGCGCTCGGGCGGCGCGGTAACTCCATGTCCGCGGCCGAGGTCGACGTCGTGGTGCTCAACCTGATCGACCGGATCACCCGCCGGATGCGCGGCGCGGGCCGCACCGGCCGCACCGTCGTATTGCGGTTGCGCTTCGACGATTTCGGCCGAGCTACCCGATCGCACACCCTGCCGAAGGCCACCGCCTCGACCGAGACGATCCTGGCCGCGGCCCGCGGTCTCGTCGCGGCCGCGGCCCCGTTGATCGCCGCGCGGGGGCTGACACTGATCGGGTTCGCGGTGTCCAATATCGACCGCGGCGCCAGCCAGCAGTTGGAGCTGCCCTTCGACGCGCAGCCCGATCCGATCGCGATCGACTGCGCCATCGATGAGGTTCGCCGCCGGTTCGGCAATGCCGTGCTGACCCGTGGCGTCCTCGTCGGCCGCGATCCGGGGTTGGAGATGCCGATGCTGCCCGACTAGAAGAGCTGTGCCGCAACGAAACCGGCGAGCAGAACGGAGAATCCGCCGACCTCGCCCACGATCAGCGCGATCATCCCGGCGTGCAGCGCCGCACCGGGGCGCTCGAACTGGTTGGTGGTGTCGCGCTTGGCGCCGTGCGCGACATAGCTGAGGATGGCGGCGACGAAGAAGAACACCACCACCATCGCCGCGGTCAAGTTCACCCAGGTCGGCCAGGCGCTGAGCTCGACGAAGAACGCGATCAGCATCGCCGCGAACGAGTAGAGCAGAGCCGCCCGGTGCGCGATGTCGACGTAGGGGTGGGCCAGGTGATAGTCGCTGGTGGCCATCTGCCGGTACTTCCAGATCCCGAGAACCAGCGCCAGCAGGAAGATCAGCCCGGCCGCCAGCAGGGTGACGACGGTGTCGATGCCGAGTTCAGCCCGCATCGCGTGAGTGTAATTGAGTAGTCTCACGCATCCGGCGCAGCGCGCGTTCCGGCACGCTCAAACCATGAACGCACTCAACGACAAGACCACCAGCACCGCCGCCTATTTCGTCCAGGCCGCCATCGCATTCGGGGTCAGCTTCATCGGCATGCTCGGCGGCATCTATTTCCTTCCACTCGACTCGTGGCAGCGACTGTTCCTCGCGATGACCGGCCTGTTCCTGGTCACCAGCTCGTTCACGCTGGCCAAGGTGATCCGCGATCAGCAGGAATCCAGCACCGTGCGGGTGCGGCTCGACGAGGCGCGCATGGAGAAGCTTCTCGCCGAACACAATCCGTTCACCTCAGCCGCCTGAGGTCCACTCCAGCAGCCGCTCCGCCGTCCAGGTGTTGACGATCCGCTGCACCGGCACGTCGGCGTCCAGTGCCCGTTGGGCGCCGTAGCCGAGGAACTCCAGCTGCCCAGGGGCATGCGAATCAGTGTCGATGCTGAACAGGCAGCCGATCTCCAGAGCCTGGTGCAGCAGCCGGGTGGGCGGGTCGCGACGCTCGGGGCGGGAGTTGATCTCGACGGCCGTGCCGCTGTCGCGGCAGGCGGTGAAGACCTTGCCCGCATCGAATGTCGACTCCGGGCGGGTGCCGCGCCCGCCGGTGACCAGCCGGCCCGTGCAGTGGCCGAGGACGTCGGTGTGCGGGTTGGTGACGGCCTTGACCATCCGCCGGGTCATGGCGGTGGCTTCCATGGCGAGTTTGGAGTGCACGCTGGCCACCACGACGTCGAGGCGCTCCAGCAGGTCGGGTTCCTGGTCGAGGGATCCGTCCTCCAGGATGTCGACCTCGATGCCGGTGAGGATCCGCATCGGCGCGACCAGCTCGCGCAGTTCGTCGATGACGTCGAGCTGCTCGCGCAGCCGCTCCGGTGAGAGGCCGTTGGCGACCCGCAGCCGAGGGGAGTGGTCGGTGAGCGCACAGTATTCGTGCCCCAGATCCCTTGCCGCCAGCATCATCTCCTCGATCGGCGCGGACCCGTCCGACCAGTTGGAATGCACGTGCAGATCCCCACGTAGCGCGGCGCGGATCTCTCCCCCACCCAGATCCTCGGCGGCCGAACGTAGTTCGGTCAGGGTCTCGGGTTCGCGGCCGGCCCAGGCCTGCGCGATCACCTTCGCGGTCTTGGGTCCGATCCCCGGTAGCGACTGCCAGCCGTTGGACGCACCGAGGCGCTCACGCTGGGCGGCGGTCAGCACCGCCACCACATCGGCGGCGTTGCGGTAGGCCATCACGCGCCGCGGGTCTTCGCGGGCCCGGTCCTTGTAGTAGGCGATCTGGCGCAGCGCGGCCACCGGATCCATGGGCTCAGCAGTCTCCGGGCCGGGCCGCGCAGTGCGGCGTCGTCCCCGGGAAGCGGTAGCGGTGGGTGGCGATCCAGCGGTAGATCGCGTTCTGTAGCTGCCGCATGCCCGGCACCCGGTACACCCGCAGCGGAACCCGGGTCCCGAAGCCGGCGGATACCGCGGCGTTGACCGCCTCGGCGCCGCGGTACACCGCGCCCGACGAGTCCTGCCACCATGCCGCTTCGAGCATCTGGTCGGCGGGCACCCCGAGCCGCTCGGCGGTGCCGGGCCGCTGGAACGGTGCGATGCTCAGGTCGCCGGTGCGCTGCCTGCGGGTCAGGGCGTTGACGCTGCGGGTGCACATACCGCAGTTGCCGTCGAAGTACAGAACCCCGTTCATGCCTCCAGTGTGCCCGTTCGGCCGCCCGTTCACGCGTGCGCCGACGGGTTTGCATCGGCGCACGCGACCCACCTACAGTGGATTGATATTTTGTTCAATCCATCAACCCGTCAGGTCGTGGCATGCCCCACCGCTTCCCCGGCAGCCCGGAGTTGCCGCTGTATGAGATCAAGGCCAATCTGTTCAAGGCGCTGTCGCACCCGGCCCGGATCAGGATCCTCGAAATACTCTGCGCCAGTGCTCAACCCACACCGGTCAGCGAGATTCTCGCCGAGACCGAGATCGAGGCGACCCTGCTGTCTCAGCATCTGGCGGTGCTCAAGCGACACCATGTGGTGATCAATGAGCGGGTCGGCAACGCGGTGTTCTACGAGGTCGCCCACCCGAAGATCCCCGAACTGCTGGTCATCGCCCGCACGTTCCTGGCCGATACGCTCGGCGCCCAGCGCGATCAGTTGGCCGCCCTGCGGACGTTGCCGCCCTTCGGGCACCCGTCGTGATCACGAGCACGCTCGGCAGTCTGGGCCGCCTGCTGCCGCACCGGCTCGATTACGCCGAGCTGCCACGTTCCTGGCGCCGGGACATCCTGGCCGGCATCACGGTCGGCGTCGTCGCCCTGCCGCTGGCCCTGGCGTTCGGGATCAGCTCCGGTGTGGGTGCCGCCGCGGGGCTGATCACCGCGGTGGTGGCGGGGCTGGTGGCCGCGGTGTTCGGCGGTTCGCATGTGCAGGTGTCCGGGCCGACCGGCGCGATGGCGGTGGTGCTGGCACCCATCGTGGCCCAGCACGGTCTGGGCAGCATCGCGTTGGTGACGGTCGCGGCCGGCCTGTTGGTCCTGGCGGCGGGCGTCACCGGCCTGGGCCGGGCCGTCACGTTCATCCCGTGGCCGGTGATCGAGGGATTCACCCTCGGCATCGCGGCGATCATCTTTCTGCAGCAGGTGCCCGCGGCGTTCGCCCAGCAACCCCCGGCGGGTGAACGCACGCTGACCGCGGCGATCACCGTGCTCGCTCGCGCCGACTGGGCGGCGGCAGCCAAAACGCTTGCGGTCGTGACCGTTATCGCCGTCGTCATGACACTCCTGCCGCGACTGCACCGCGCGATCCCCGAGTCGCTCACCGCGGTGATCGTCGCGACGGTACTGGTGGCCGCGCTGCATATTCCGGTGGCGACGATCGGCGAGCTGCCGTCGCATCTGCCCGCCCCGGTGCTCCCGCACGCCGAACCGGAAGCGCTGCGCACCCTGCTCGGCGCGGCCCTGGCCATCGCCGCGCTGGCCGCCATCGAATCGCTGCTCTCCGCGCGGGTCGCGGCGACCATGTCGCCGACCGGGCCCTACGACCCGGATCGCGAGCTGGTGGGCCAGGGTCTGGCGTCGGTGGCCTCCGGGGTCTTCGGTGGAATGCCCGCCACCGGTGCGATCGCCCGCACCGCGGTCAATATCAGGTCGGGCGCGAGCACCCGGGTCGCGGCGATCGTGCACGCCCTGGTTCTGCTCGGGGTGGTCTACCTGGCCACCGGCCCGGTGTCGGCGATTCCGTTGGCGGCCTTGGCCGGTGTGCTGATGGTGACCTCGTTCCGGATGATCTCGGCGGCGACCGTCGGCAAGCTGCTGCGCTCCACCCGGTCCGACGCGTTGACGTTCGTGCTGACCGCTGTCGTCACGGTGTGCTTCGACCTGATCGAGGCCGTGGAGATCGGAATCGTGGTGGCAGCGTTCTTCGCACTGCGTTCGATCGCCCGCCGCAGCAGTGTGGTCCGCGAGGATCTGCCGGGTCCGCAACGCCCCGGTGACGATCGGATCGCCCTGCTCCGGCTGGACGGCGCGATGTTCTTCGGTGCCGCCGAACGGATTTCCAGCGCGATCGTCGACGCCGAGCATCCCCACACCTCGGTGGTCATCATCCGGATGTCACAGCTGGGCATGCTCGACGCCACCGGCGCCCACACCCTGGCCGAGATCGCGTCGGAGTTGGAGTCCCGCGGCATCACGGTCATCATCAAGGGAGTCCGGCCCGAACATATGCAGCTGCTGGCCAACGTGGGTGTGTTCGAATCGTTGCGTCACGAGCGGCATCTGATGGATTCACTCGACGACGCGATCGAGCACGCCCGCACCCACGTGGCGCAGCGCCCGCACTGACCGCTCAGCGGACGGTGCGGATGAGCTTCTTGTTCACGAACTCCTCGATGCCGAACCGGCCCAGTTCGCGGCCGAACCCGGAGCGTTTGATCCCGCCGAACGGCAGTTCGGCGCCCTCGGCGCCGACCGCGTTGACAAACACCATTCCCGCATCGATCCGATCGGCGACCCGCGCGGCCTGATCGGCGTCGGTGGTGAACACGTAGGAGCCGAGGCCGAACGGGGTGTCGTTGGCGAGCGCGATGGCCTCGTCCTCGGAACCGGCCTTGTGCACGATCGCGACCGGGCCGAACAGTTCCTCGCGGTAGGCGGTGTTGTCCTCGGTCACCCCGGTGAGCACACCCGGCGGGAAGTAGGCGCCGCGGCGCTCCCCCGCCGAGGTCAGCTTGGCGCCCTGTTCGACGGCCTTGGCCACCTGCTGCGCGAGCCGGTCGGCCGCCTGCTCGGAGGACAGCGGCGCGATCCCGTCGGCGGCCGCGAGCAGCTTCTCGGTGAACTTGGACAGGAAGTCGTCGTAGAGGTTCTCGCTGACGATGAACCGTTTGGCCGCGTTGCAGGCCTGTCCGGTGTTCTCCATCCGGGCCTCGACGGCGGATTCGACGGTGGCGTCCAGGTCATCGGTCGACAGCACGACGAACGGGTCGGACCCGCCCAGTTCCAGGACGCATTTCTTGAGGTTGCGGCCGGCGATCTCGGCGACGGCGGCGCCGGCCCGTTCCGATCCGGTGAGCGAGACCGCGGCCACCCGCGGGTCGGCGATGATGTCGGCCACCTGTTCGTTGGTGGCCCTGATGTCGATGTAGGCGCCCTGCGGGAACCCGGCCTCGGTGAAGATCAGCTGCAGCAACTCGGCGGACTCCGGGCACTGCGGGGCGTGCTTGAGCAGAATCGTGTTGCCCACCAACAGGTTTGGTCCCGCGAACCGGGCCACCTGGTAGTACGGGTAGTTCCACGGCATGATGCCGAGGAGCACACCGACCGGCCCGCGCCTGATCAGCGCGGTGCCCTCGCCGTCGAGCAGCGGGATCTCCTCGTCGGCCAGGAACTTCTCGGCGTTGTCGGCGTAGTAGCCGTAGATGTCGGCACAGAAGTCGACCTCACCCAGTGACTGGTCGCGCGGCTTGCCCATCTCCCGGACGATCACGTCCGCGAGCTGTTCGCGGCGCTGGGTGTGCAGCTCGGCCACTTTCCGGATCAGCGCCGCACGATCGGCCACGGTCGAGGTGCGCGACCAGCTGCGTCCGGTCTTGGCGGCGGCCTCGATCGCCGCGGCGATCTCGGCGTCCGTCGCGGTCGGATAGGTGGCGACGACCTCGGCGGTCGCCGGATCGGTGACTGCGTACACGCTCATGTTCGCTCCCCTTGATCGGTACATCGGATTTCGCGGCCATTCCCGGCCGAGACTACCGATTCCCGCGTCACGATGGCTCCGAAGATCCGCAATCAGCACCGTCTGGCCGTTCCAGCTACCGAGACCCGCAAAATGCCAGGAATTAAACGTGACCCGGGACTAGTTTCGGGTGTTGTGCGATTCGCCTTCAAGACATCCCCGCAGAACACGACCTGGGCCGACATGCTGGCCATCTGGGAAGCCGCCGACGACATCGACGTTTTCGAGTCCGGCTGGACCTTCGACCACTTCTATCCGATCTTCTCCGACTCCACCGGGCCGTGCCTGGAGGGCTGGACCACCCTGACCGCGCTGGCGCAGGCCACCAAGCGGCTGCGGGTCGGGGTGCTCGTCACCGGTATCCACTACCGCCATCCCGCGGTGCTGGCGAATATGGCCGCCGCCCTCGACATCATCTCCAACGGCCGGCTTGAGCTGGGCATCGGCGCCGGCTGGAACGAGGAGGAGTCGGGCGCCTACGGCATCGAACTCGGCTCGATCAAGGAGCGCTTCGACCGGTTCGAGGAGGCCTGCGAGATCCTCAGGAGCCTGCTGAGCCAGGAGACGACCACGTTCGACGGGAAGTTCTACCAACTCAAGGACGCCCGCAACGAACCCAAGGGCCCCCAGCAGCCCCATCCACCGTTCTGCATCGGCGGCAGCGGCGAGAAGCGCACGCTGCGGATCACCGCGAAGTATGCCGACCACTGGAATTTCGTCGGCGGCACCCCCGAGGAGTTCGCCCGCAAACGCGATGTGCTCGCCTCGCACTGTGCCGATCTGGGCCGCGACCCCAAGGACATCACGCTCTCGGCGCATGTGCGGCTGGGCGCGGATCACGACTACGCCAAGGTGGTGGACGAGACGGCGGCCCTCGGGGCCGAGGGCCTGGATCTGGCGATCATCTATCTGCCGCCGCCCTATGACACGGCAGTGCTGGAGCCGCTCGCCCAGGCGATCCGCGACTCGGGCCAGCTGACGGCTTAGCCGGCCGGCCGGTTCGCCGGTGCCCGGACCGCGACGGGCACCGGCGGGGCGGTCCGGCGTCGGCCGGGCCGGATTCCGCGATGACCAGCGGTAACGGATTCAGCGAAGCAAAAATTGACGGCCGCTTTTTCGGGCCGTACCGGAGCCGGGACCGGGGTGGCTCAGACCCCGAAGCGAAGTAGCTCGTCGGCCGTGGCCAGGCGCTCGTTCTTGGCCGGAAATTCACGGCTCTTCATCGGGTGACGGAACAATGACCAGGCAATTCGACCCATCCGTGACCGACTAATCGGGCTGATGTACACGGTGATCACTCCTGCAGCTTGCTGATTGCTGTATCCGTAACTCCACGCTACCGCAGAGTTCTCACCAAGTCATTAGATACCCGCAACATGGCAAACTGTGCGTGCCACGCCGTATGAAAATCGCCTGGTTTTGGTGATGCTGATGTGACAAAAGTGGCGTAAGAATTCGCCAAATTTGAGATCTACATCACGTTTTACCGCCCTGGAGTGATCTCGTCCGGACGTGACGAATCACACACGAGCTAATTAAGAGACCCCTCACTTGGGCTCACGAGCGATGCCGCGGGCCCCGAGCTCAGCGCTGCGGGGCGGCCGTCGGCTTGATCGGCGCGGGCAGCGCCGTATCGCCCATCAGGTACCGGTCGACGCCTGCGGCGGCGGCTCGGCCCTCAGCGATCGCCCAGACGATCAGCGACTGCCCGCGGCCCATGTCGCCGGCCACGAAGACACCCGGCAGCGAGCTCTGGAAGTTCGCGTTCCTGGCGACGTTGCCGCGGTCGGTCAGCTCCACACCGAGATCGGTGAGCAGACCGGCCTTCTCCGGCCCGACGAAGCCCATCGCGAGCAGCACCAGATCGGCCTTGAGCTCGAATTCAGTGCCGTCGACCTTCTCGAACTTGCCGGCGTTCATCGTCACCTCGTGGGCCCGCAGGCCGGTCACATGACCGTTCTCGCCGACGAACTCCTCGGTGTTGACCGAGAACACCCGCTCGCCGCCCTCCTCGTGGGCTGAGGACACCCGGAACATCAGCGGGTAGGTCGGCCACGGCGTCGAATCGGCCCGCTCCTCCGGCGGCCGCGGCATGATCTCGAACTGGTGGATGCTGGCCGCGCCCTGGCGGTGCGAGGTGCCCAGGCAGTCCGCCCCGGTGTCGCCACCACCGATGATGATGACGTGCTTGTCCTTGGCGGTGATCGGCGGCTGGCCGTCGGGGCCGAGAACGTCATCACCGTTCTGCACCCGGTTGGCCCAGGGCAGAAACTCCATGGCCTGGTGGATGCCGTCGAGTTCGCGGCCGGGGATCGGCAGATCGCGCCATGCGGTGGCGCCGCCGGCCAGCACGACCGCGTGGTAGTTCAGCCGCAGCTGGGCGACCGTGATGTCGACGCCGACGTTGACGCCGGGCCGGAACTGGGTGCCCTCGGCGGCCATCTGCTCCAGGCGCCGGTCGATGTGGCGCTTCTCCATCTTGAATTCGGGAATGCCGT
>NZ_JBSFPX010000236.1:0-9660 GCF_053588415.1 Mycobacterium sp. NPDC003449 | reverse complement strand
TCCCCCCCCTCTTTCCCTCTCCTCCCGCCTTTCTACCCCCCCTTGTCCCCCGCCCGCCGCCGCGTCGGTACCCCGGAACGCGCTTTCCCGGGTACCCGCGCGTCTGCTCGCCACAAGAAGTGAGCGACCGACCCGCGCTGCAGGGGCACAGCTAGCGGGCGGCCAACTCCCGCGCGGCCAGCTCAAGCACCTCGTCGGCGGTCGGCGGGCTTGGCGGATGGTGCGACAGGCACCACGGTGTCTGGATCTTGTGAAAGGCGTTGCCCTCCAAGGCCAGATAGAACTGTCCGGAACGCAGCCTGCTGATATCGGGCACCAGCCCGCCCTTCACCCTGGCCATCTCGCGGGCCACCGCGATCTGGGCGGGGGAGTTCAGCAGACCGTAGAACTGGGTGGCGGCGTTGCCCGGAATGTGGTTGTGCAGTCCGCGCGGGGCCTGCGTGGCGAACACCAGACCCAGCCCGTACTTGCGGGCCTGCGAGGACAGCGCCAGCGTGCTCTGCGTGCACGCGGTGGTGTGCCCGGACGGGGCGAAGTTCTGTGCCTCGTCCATGATCAGTAGCCCACCAAGGGGCCGGTCGCCTGCGGGGTGGCGTTTGATCCAGGCGAACAACGCCATCTGCAGCTGGTTGACGAAACCCTCGCGCTGCTGATCACTGGTCAGCCCGGCCATGCTGATCACCGAGACCCTGGCCCGGTAGCCGGGCGACGGGGTCAGCAGCACACCAGGATCGGCCGCGGTCCCGGCACCGCCGAACAGTGGGTCGTTGACGGTCGCGGCGCGCAGGTTCTGGCCGAGTTCGGCGGCGAGCTGGCGGGAGCCACCCAGTGCGCTGACATCGTCGGGCAGATCGCCGAGCAGATCGATCAGCCCGCCGAGGGTGACCGACCGGCCCGCGCCGTAGTAGCGCAGTGCCTCCCGCAGCACGGCGCGGGAACGGTTGGCCTTCGGGGTGTTTCCGGTGATCAGGGCGCGTGGCTCGAGCGCCGCGACCGCGGATTCGATGGCGTCGGAGAACTCGTCGGCGTCGTCGATCACACTGGCGAAATCGGGCAGCGGCTGAAAGGACAGCGGGCGCCCGGTCGAGCGCCGCGGGGTCCACACCACCACCTCGGCGTTCTCGAAGTACTCGTCGGCGCGCTCGTCGTCGGCCGGATTCCAGCCGGGCGGCGGGTCGGGCCACCGGCTGCCCAGCCGGGACAGGTCGTTGTTGGGGTCGAGCACGATCGAGGACACCCCGCGCAGGGCGCATTCCTCGACGAGCCGTCGGATCAACACGGTCTTGCCCGACCCCGACCCGGCGAAGATCGCGGTGTGCTTGCGCAGCGCCGCGAGATCGACCGAAACCGGCAGGCCCGCAGCGCCGTCCAGGCCCAGCGTGACCGCGTCCGGCGAGTGCTCGACCGGCCCGGCGGGCTGCTGCGCGGGTGCCGGCTCCGGCGCGAGTTCGACCTCGGGCATCGGTGGCGGTGGATCGCCGGCGACATCGCCGAGCGCGGCGCGCAGCACCGCGATCCCGTGGCCCGGCCTGCGCAGGCGCAGCCACTCGGGCAGGTCGGGGTGGTTGTCCTCGATGAGGTCGCGCAGCGCGGTCATGGTCCGCAGGTCGTCCTCGCTCATCGGCAGCACCTGCCCGCCCGCCGCCTCGAACCCGGCGATCATCGAGGCGGTCTTGGCGCCCCTCGGCCACGGGCCGTTGCGCAGCAGGAACAACCGGCGCCGGCCCGGGTTGAAGCCCGTTGCCTCCCACGCCTTGCGGATCCGGTTCTGGACTGCGACGGCGTTGCCGGAGGAGACCGCCCGAAACGCCCAGTGCCGCTCGTCGTCGGTGGCGGCATCCAGGCTCTGCCGCAGCCGGGCATGCAGCACCACACGTTGCCCCGGCGGCGGATCGGGCCGGAACGCCTGTTCGGCCTCGCCGAGTTCGGTGATCCACGCGTCGAGCGCCGCCGACAGCAGGCCCGGCATCGTGGTGTCCTCACCGTCGGGGTCGAGCGCGGCGACGGTCACCGCCCGCTGCCGGTACTCGGCGAAGTGCCGGTCGAGTTCGCCGGTGTCGGCGTGCTGGGTGTCGCCCTCGCGGGCCGCATGTTCCTCGGCCACCTCGCCGGTCAGCCGGGTCAGCTCCTCGATGGTGTCGCGTTCCAGGCATCGGCGGACGTGGGCATCGGCGCGTTTGAGCAGTTGGCGTGGCGTGTACTGGGTGGCCTCGTCGAATGCCGACGGCAGGATCGGCCAACTCGGGTAGGGCGCGGTGAACCCGATCGCGTTGTAGCTGGCGGTGAATCGGCGTTCCAGGATGGCCCGGCCGACGTCGGGTGTCGGCAGGCCCTGCAACAGCCCGGTGGTCCGGAACCGGTCGTTGACGGTGGCGGTGGCCCGGTCCTGGATCGCCTCCCACGCCGCGGGCAGGCATGCCACCACCGATACGGTGCGGCGCATGGTCTGGCGCACCGACATCAGCCCGTGCGCGACATGTTCGAGGTCGCGGTTGTCGGGCGCCGATGCCGCGCCCGAGGGGTCGGTGCGGTCCGCCGACTGTGCCAGCAGGGTGTCGATCTGGTCCAGGGCCAGCACGGCGGGTCCGGCCAGGGCGATCAGGCGGGACATATCGCGCACCGATTCCTGCGGGATGGCCGTGGGGCTGGGCAGGCCCCACCGTTCACGGTGCTCGCGGCCGTAGTCGTCGTTGCCGGTCCCGGCGAGAAACGCCTCGCCGATGTCCTGTAGCTCGAGTTCGGTGGCGCCCAGCAGCACCATCGCGCGCAGCGAGTGGTGGGTGCGCTTCACGGTTTGACGGCGCGCCTTGTGCAGGGCGTTGACGAAATCGTCGAGGACCTCCGGCGTCAGCTCGTCGTCGCCGATGATCGCCCTGCGGTTGGCCCGCGAGATGTGGGCCACCGAGGACAGTTCCCACAGCAGATCCTTGAGCTGGGTTTCGCGTTCGGATCCGGGGCGGCCCAGGCTCTCCAGGATGCCCGCCCTGGCCGACTGCCAGAAGCCGGTCGCATCGAGCAGCTCGACCAGGAAGAAGAAACCGCCTGCGGTCTGCACCTGTTCACGCACCTGGCCGAGCAGATGGGTTTTTCCCGATCCGGCGGGGCCGCGCACCACCACGCCCAGCGGGCTGGAGTCGGCTTCCCGTTCGGCGTCGCCGAACGCGGCCATCACGTCGGCCATCGGCCGGTCGTGCAGTCCGGGAACATGCAGGGCGCCTTGGGAATGCCACAGATCGTCGGCGGTGGGCGCCCAGGTGAGGCGCAGCGCGCTGAGCGCTTCGCGGTGTTGTAGATCCATCAGGACTCGATCGCGATTAGGTGCTTGTTCTGGTCGCCGATCCGGATGGCGGCGGTGCGGTCGGCGTCGGTGAGCACCTTCTGGTTCTCCTCGGGGATAAGACTGACGCCGGGCCGTTGGTAGAGGGCGATCAGCATGGTGTCCACAGTGTCACGGGCCAGGTCCGGTACCGCATCGCGAAGCCGCACCAGGCTGACCCAGCCGCCCGGTTTGCCCGCCAGCTCGGCGTAGGCGGTGCGCAGCCGTCCCTCCGCGTCCTCCTGGCCGGCGGGAGTGTCCTCGGGCGGCAGGAACACATCGGCGGGGGCCAGGTCGCTGCGGTCGAAGTAGCGGCCGAGCGATCTGAGCAGGGTGTAGAGCGCCCTGCCCTGCCCGGACGGCCGGGGCGGGGTGTCGGCGCCGAACAGGTTTCGGCACAGCGCCCACCCGGAGTCGGTCAGTTCGTGCACCAGCGGCCGTCCCTGGGTGGTCTCGATCAGCCCGAGCCGGTTGAGCCGCAGCCGCCCGGCCTTGTCCAGGCTCGGCCCGAGACGGCCGAGTTCGGCGTTGGGTACCGGTCGTGACTCGGCCATGAGTACCAGCAGAACCGCCTGCTCGGTGCCGGTCAGCTCGTCGGGGGCAACGTTCACCGAAGAATCACCTTCCTGCCGTTGCCGACTGTCGGCTCATTCTGGCGCATTCCGGCAGCTAACGCCGGACGCGGTGTCGAGGCTGTTTCGGCGGCTTGCTGCCGGCCGCCCCCTGCACGTTACAGCCCGTCCCAACGGGGACGACAATAACGTTGAACCGCACAGGTATTCGCGGCGTGTCCGGTTGCCGCCCGGCCGGCTACCCGGCGGGCAACGGCTGCGCCGGATCGGTGAGGCGGTCGGGATCGACCGGGGTCCGTGCCCGGATCAGGGCCTTGACCTGGTCGAGGGCATCCCAGACGTTGACGGTCATACCGGCCAGTACCCGGTCGTCGCCGTCGAGCCAGAAGGTGACGAATTCGCGGCCCGCGACGTCACCGCGGAACACCGCGCGCCGGTAGCCGGCCGGGTGACCGACGTACTCCATGCCGAGGTCGTACTGGTCGGTGAAGAAGTACGGCAGTTCGGCGTACTCGGCCGGTCTGCCCAGCATTCCGGCGGCCGCCACGGCCGGCTGTTTGAGGGCATTGGCCCAGTGCTCGGTGCGAATCCGGGCGCCGAACAGCGGGTGCTGGGCGGCGGCGATGTCGCCGACGGCGTAGATGTCGGGATCGCTGGTCCGCAGCGACGCGTCGACCAGCACGCCGCCGTCGCCGGTGGCCAGCCCGGCCCGTTCGGCCAGCGCGGTGTTGGGTGCGGCCCCGACCGCGACCAGGACGGCGTCGGTGGCCACGGTGGACCCGTCGGCCAGCCGCAGCCCGGTCGCGTTGCCCCCGCTGGTGGTGATCTCCTCGACGGACTGCTCGCACCGCAGGTCCACGCCGTGTTCGCGGTGCAGGTCGGCGAAGACCTCGGCGGCCTCCGGTCCCAGCGCGGCCAGCAGCGGCAGCCGTGCGGTCTCGACGACGGTCACCGAGATGCCGCGCTGACGTGCCGACGCCGCCACCTCGAGCCCGATCCATCCGGCGCCGACGACGGCCAGCGAGGAGCCGTCGGTCAGCGCACGGTCCAGCGCCGCGGCGTCGTCGATGGTGCGCAGATAGTGCACCCCGGCGGCGTCGGAGCCGGGGATGGGTGGGCGCCGCGACGCCGAGCCGGTGGCCAGCAGCAGCTTGTCGTAGCCGACCGTGCTGTCGTCGGGCAGCGTGACGGTGTGGCCGGCCGGGTCGAGTGCGGCCACCTCGGTGCCGAGGCGTAGGTCGATGTGGTGGTCGCGGTACCAGGCGGCCGGGTCGACGGTGAAATCCGGAAGGGATTTCTTGCCGGCCAGGAACTCCTTGGACAACGGCGGACGCTCGTAGGGCAGGTGGTCCTCGGCGCCGAACAGCACGACGCGACCGTCAAAGTCGTTGTCCCGCAGTGCTTGCGCAGCCTTGGCTCCGGCCAGGCCGCCGCCGATGATCGCGAAGGTGGACGATGCTGTCATACCTGCCCAGGCTACTCGCGGAACCGGGCCCGGCCGGGGTGTTCGGCCGTTCAGGGTACGTCGGTGTACTGCAGGGTGTAGGAGTCGGCGGAGAAGGTGAAACCTTTGCCGGACAGTTCACGCACGCACGACACCCCGGTCGCTTCCTGCACATTGCACCGAAACCCCGCTACCGCAAGCGCTTTGCCGAACGGTAGGGCCGGTGCGGAATCGACGGTGAACTGCGGCGCAGGCAGCACGGCGAACCCGGCCTCGTGGTCGCGGTCCACCGCGATCGCGTTGGGTGTGGTGTCGGTACCGTCGACGGGTATCTGCGGGGCACCGGTGATGCCGATGTCGGCCCCGCCCGCCGACTCGCAGCCGGCCCGGTCGCGCGGCAGGATCGCGCAATGCCAGCGTCCGCTCGGTGTGCTGAAGTAATAGCCGGTGCGCCCGTCCACCTGGGCGGCGTAGTCGGCGGCGCGGACCAGGTTGGCGGTGCCGAACTGCGGCACGGCCGTCGAGGTGGGTGCCGGGCCCGGCGGCGGTGCGTCGCCGGTGTTGATCACCGTTCCCGAGGCGCACCCGGTGAGCACCGCCGCCGCGCCGAGGACCGCACTCCGCCGTAACCCGCAAGCCTTCACGGCGCCTGACCCTAGCCAATCCGGCCGCCGTCGTGGTGGGAGCGTCGGGTTTCAGCCCGCCGCGCAGACGCCGCCGCCGATCAGCAGGACCGGCCACACCAGGGTCACCTGTCCGAACGCCACCAGGTCGGCACCCGCGGGTATCCGGGTGAGCAGCCCGGCTTCGACCTGCTGCACCTGGTCGGGGTGCAGGAACGTCCACACCAGGCCGATCACGATGTAGGGGATGGCCAGCCACATCATCGTTTCGATCAGCTGCTCGACGCTGACCTTGCGGCCCAGGATCGAGCGCAGGATCCGACGCATCAGATCAGCGGACGGCCGGAGCGGACCCGCCTGCGCACATCGGCCAGCAGCAGATGGCTGCCGCCCTGGCGGACGAAGATCGGCAGGAACCGGTTGCCGAACGCCACCAGCACGAAGAGCCACTCGAACAGCCGTTGCCTGCCCCGGCCCCAGCGCAGGCCGAGCGCGTCGCGGAAGACCGGTGCCAGAAAGCCCGTGGTGAGGAACTTCAGCAGCGGCCGGAACGGCAGGCCCAGCAGGGGGTTGATCATCTTCAGGTTCAGCAGGTCGCGCAGATAGTCAGCGACGACGTCGTCGACGGCCACCTCGCGGCATGCGGTCGTCCAGTACGCATCGAATTCGGCCCGGGTGGGCGGCCACTGGTCCTGGCTGACCTGCAGCGTGGTGCCCAGCGTCGACGCCGACGCGTAGAACTGTTCGGCCTGCTCGGCGGTCATCTCGCCGCGCAGCAACTGGTAGGTGTCCTCGAGGCCGACGAACAGGCAGGCCGCCACCCACATCTGCAGATCACGGTCAAAAGCGTTGTAGCGCACCGGGCTTTGCGGTCCGGACCTGACCTGGCGGTGCGCACCGTCGACCGCGGCGCGGAACGCGGCCCGGTCCTCGGGCCTGCCGAGGATCGCCACCGCCAGGTACTGGAACGTGGTGCGGGCCCGCTTCCACGGATGTTTGAGCAGGTTGCCGGTGTCCACCGGGCTCTCGACGACGCCGTGGCCGACCCCGGGGCGGGAGAGTTGCATGACGACGTTGGCGGCGCCCGCGGCGAAGGCCCAGAAATCCATCGCGTCGGCGACGGTTACCGGCCCGTCGTCCCAGCGTGCGGTCCGCCTGCCCACCGCGATCCTGGTGCTGCCCATGGTGTCCCCGACAGTCATCGTCAGCTCATGCAGACGTTGGTGAACAGCAGCACCGGCCAGGACACGATGGACCCGAGGAACGACACCACCGCGTCGGCGGCCGGCATGCCCTGCAGATGGGTCATGTGGGTGGACGACCAGATCATCCCGACGATCAGGTAGGGGACGCCGAGGATGAGCGCGGTGCCGATCCATTCGGCGACGGTCATCTGGAAACCGAGGATCTTGCGTATCGCGGTCAGCATCGAACCGATCACTCCTCATCAGGTGGACAGCCGCCTATGTTAATGGCCATTCTGCGAAAGGTTGGGCTGAACCGGCCAGATTCGTCGGGAGTCAGGCCCCGGGTGCCCGGGTCACCGCGGTGCGCAGGTCGCGGTCCAGCGATGTCCGTACCAGCGCCGCGGCCAGCCGGGCGGTGTCGCGCGGGGCGAGTGCGCCCAGGGCGCCGGGATCGCCGGGCAGCCCCAGTTCGCCCGCCGCGCGTAGGGCGCGGTCGTCGAAGTACGGCCGCACCCAGGTCCAGGTGTCCTGCACCTCGCGCAGGAAGATGCCGGCACCGGTGTCGCCGATTCCCTTGAACTGCTTCAGGAGTCGTTTCGCCGCCGCGATATCGTGCCCGGCGTCGGCCGCGAGCCCGCGCAGGTCGGCGCCGTAGCGGTCGGTGACCGTCTCGGCGATGTCGGTGAGCCGGGTTGCCGAACTCTCGTCGTAGCGGGCGTAGTGGGCGCGGCCGAACGCGCGGATCATCGTCGCGCGCTCGGCGGTGAGCACCGCGTGTGGGGTGCGCAGCCCGCAGTCGAACAGTTCCCGGCCGGCCCGGGTGGCGATCTCGGCGTCGATCGGCTTGCTCGCGAGCATGCACAGCACGAGCAGTTCGAACAGTGGCATGGGTTTGTCCGTCAACCGGATTCCGGCCTGCTCGGCGTAGGTGGTGCCGGCGGTCTTGAGCAACCGGCGAATCAGATCCCGCTGTGCGCTCGACATATCGGGGCGCGTACCCGCTGCGCCGGGTGTGAAACCCGGTTCACTTCGGTGGCAGACTCCTGGCGTAGTCGACGCCGCGGGTGACCCAGCCCCGCAGCTGCCGGGTGGTCTTCAACCCGTCCCGCGAGATCCGCAGCCAGCCCCGCATCTCGCGGCCGCCCATGACCATCGGCTCGACGTGGTCGCGGCGCAGCAGCCGGGCGGATTCCTCGACCGGAACCCGGACCATCAGGGCGCCCTCCTTGGTGGCCGCCACCGCCATATTGCCGTTGATCAGGAACGCCAGCCCGCCGAACATCCGCTTCTCGTCGGCGCCGGCCTCCGACGCGGTGAGTTCGCGGATGCGGTTGGCGAGATCCGGATCGAAGGGCATATCAGTCGGATTCCTGCGATTCCAGATCGGCCCGGAACGCGGCCTCGCGGGCCAGGTGGCCCGGCCTGCGGCGCAGCACCGCCCAGGCGACCCCGAGCACGATGAACCAGATCGGCGTCACCAGAAGCGCCTGCAGGGTGTCGGACTTCTGGGTGAACGCCCACACCAGGAAGACGAAGAAGGCCAGCACGACGTAGCACATCGCCACGCCGCCGGGCATTTTGAACGTCGACGCCTCGTGCAGCTGCGGCCTGCGCCTGCGGTACACCAGGTAGCTGCTCAGGATGATGGTCCAGACGAACATGAAGCACAGCGAGGAGATCGTCGTGACGATCGTGAAGGCCTCGATGATCGAATCGCCGACCGCCACCATCACCACGCCCGACAGCAGGAACACCCCGGACAGGAACAGCGCGTTGGCCGGTACCCGGCGCGAGGTGAGCCGGCCGAACAGGCCTGGTGCGTCGCCCTCCTGCGCGAGCCCGTACACCATTCGGGAGGTCGAGTAGATGCCGGAGTTGGCCGAGGACGCCGCCGAGGTCAGCACCACGAAGTTGACCACCGATGCCGCGATGCCGAGCCCGGCGAGGCTGAACATCGCCACGAACGGGCTGTGCTCGGGGCTGATCTCGCGCCACGGGGTGACCGAGATGATGATGGCGAGGGCGGCGACGTAGAACAGCATCACGCGGACCGGGATGGAGTTGATCGCCCGGGGCAGGTTGCGTTCGGGATCCTTGGCCTCGGCCGCGGTGGTGCCGACCAGTTCGATCCCGACGAATGCGAACGTCGCGATCTGGAAGCCCGCGACGAATCCCATCGGGCCGGTGGGGAAGAAGCCGCCGTCGTTCCACAGGTTGGCGAAGCTGGCCTCGGCGCCGGTCGGTGCCTTGAAATGGGTGAACACCATGACCAGTCCGACGACGATGAGCGCGACGATCGCGATGATCTTGATCAGGGCGAACCAGAACTCGGTCTCGCCGAATGCCCGCACGGTGGGCAGGTTCAGCGCGATCAGCACCGCGACGGTGGCCAGGGCCGGGATCCACAGTTGCAGATCCGGCCACCAGTAGGCGACGTAGCCCGAGATCGCCACCACATCGGCGACGCCGGTGACGATCCAGCAGAACCAGTAGGTCCAGCCGGTGAAGAAGCCGGCCC
>NZ_JBSFPX010000235.1:0-9670 GCF_053588415.1 Mycobacterium sp. NPDC003449 | reverse complement strand
TCAAACGCGACGACACCCTCGCCAACAACTACCGCCAATGGCTAAACGCCCAGCTCACCCACGCCGCTTGACATTTAACAAAGATAGGAGCATCAAGTTATCGGGTCGCGTGGGCGTGTTCCCGTTCGGGCGCTTCGAGCCACTAACGCAAACGGGATCGCATTCCGACAGCCGTCTCCCGCACCACCCCGAGTTGTCTGGCCACCTGGATCGGCGCCGTCCCGCCCCTGGCATCGCGGGAGTTGACCGAGCCGTCGATGGTGAGGATGTCGCGCACCTGCGGGGTCAGCTCGGGATGGATACCGGACAGTTCGGCGTCTTCCAGCTCCTCCAGGCCGACGCCGCGCGCCTCGGCGGCCCGCACCGCCGCGCCGGCGGCCTCGTGCGCGACCCGGAACGGCACCCCGCGGCGCACCAGCCATTCGGCGACATCGGTGGCCAGCGTGTAGCCCAGCGGGGCCAGCGCGGCCATCCGGTCGGTGTCGAAGGTCAGGGTGGCGACCAGCCCGCCCATCGCCGGCAGCAGCAGCTCAAGCTGTGCCACCGAATCGAACACCGGCTCCTTGTCCTCCTGCAGGTCCCGGTTGTAGGCCAGCGGTTGGGCTTTGAGCGTCGCCAGCAGCCCGGTGAGGTTGCCGATCAGCCGGCCCGATTTACCCCTGGCCAGTTCGGCGATGTCGGGGTTCTTCTTCTGCGGCATGATCGAGCTGCCCGTCGACCACGAGTCGTGCAAGGTCACATAGCCGAATTCGGTTGTGCTCCACAGGATGATGTCCTCGGACAGCCGGGACAGGTCCACGCCGATCATGGCCAGCACGAACGCCGCCTCGGCCGCGAAATCCCGGGCCGCGGTGGCGTCGACGGAGTTGTCGGCGGCCGCGGTGAAACCGAGTTCGGCGGCGATCGCGTCGGGGTCGAGGCCCAGCGAGGACCCGGCCAGGGCACCCGAGCCGTACGGCGAGACCGCGGCCCGCTTGTCGAAATCGAGCAGCCGGTCCACATCCCGCAGCAGCGGATGGGCGTGGGCCAGCAGATGGTGCGCCAGCAGGATCGGCTGGGCGGACTGCAGATGGGTCTTGCCCGGCAGGATGGCCGCCGGATGCGCGGCGGCCTGGGTGGCCAGGGCGTCCACCACGTCCAGCGCGGCGGATGCGACGCGACGCACGGCGTCGCGCAGCCACATCCGGAACAGCGTGGCCACCTGGTCGTTACGGGACCGGCCGGCCCGCAGCCGACCCCCGAGCTCGGGGCCGACGCGGTCGATCAGGCCGCGCTCCAACGCGCCGTGCACATCCTCGTCGGTGACCAGCGGTCCGAAGCTGCCGTCGGCGACGTCGTTGCCCAGTGAGTCCAGACCGGCAAGCAGGCCGTCGCGCTGCTCGTCGGTGAGCAGGCCGGCCCGGTGCAGCACCCGGGCGTGGGCCTTGGAGGCCGTGACGTCGTAGGGCGCCAGCACCCAGTCGAACTGGGTCGATTTACTCAGTGCGGCAAGGGCATCCGACGGGCCGCCGGCGAACCGGCCACCCCACAGCGAGCCTTCGTTGGTGGTGCTCATGTCACGTCTCCTCCGCGAGCAGACACTCCGGTACCCCGAAAACGCGGTTTCCGGGTACCTACGCGACTGCTCGGCATTACAAGCCCAGGTCGCGCTTGGCGGAGATCTTGCTGCTCAACCCGTGCACGTGCACAAAGCCCTTGGCCGAGGACTGGTCGAAGCTGTCCCCCTCGTCATAGGTGGCCAGGTTGAAGTCATACAGCGACTCGGCGCTGCGGCGCCCGTTGACCGCGATGTGGCCGCCGTGCAACACCAGCCGGATCTCGCCGGTCACATGCTGCTGGGTGTGCTCGACGAAGGACTCCAGCGCCCGCTTGAGCGGCGAGTACCACAAGCCGTCATAGACCAGCTCACCCCACTTCTGGTCGGTGTGGCGCTTGTACCGGCCCAGTTCGCGCTCCAGCGTGACGTGTTCGAGTTCGGTGTGCGCGGTGATCAGCACCATCGCGCCCGGCGCCTCGTAGATCTCGCGGCTCTTGATCCCGACCAGGCGGTCCTCCACGACGTCGAGCCGCCCGACGCCCTGGGCGCCGGCCCGGCGGTTCAGCTCCTCGATGGCCTGCAACACCGTGACCGGCTTACCGTCCAGCGACACCGGCACACCGCGCTCGAAACCGACCACCACCTCATCGGGGGTGCTCCAGTTGACCGTGGGGTCCTCGGTGTAGTCGTAGACGTCCTTGGTGGGGGCGTTCCACAGGTGCTCCAAGAACCCGGTCTCCACCGCGCGGCCCCACACGTTCTGGTCGATCGAGAACGGGGAGCGCTTGGTGACGTTGATCGGGATGGCGTTCTCCTCGGCGAACGCGATGGCCTTCTCCCTGGTCCAGGCATAGTCGCGGACCGGGGCCAGCACCTCCAGATCGGGTGCCAGCGAGGCGAACCCGACCTCGAAGCGGACCTGGTCGTTGCCCTTGCCGGTGCAGCCGTGCGCCACGATGCCGCCGCCGTGTTCGCGGGCCGCGTCGACCAGGTGTTTGACGATCAGCGGCCGGCTGATCGCCGAGACCAGCGGGTAGCGGTCCATGTAGAGCGCATTGGACTGGATGGTCGGCAGGCAGTACTGCTCGGCGAACTCGTCGCGGGCGTCCACGACCACCGCCTCGACGGCGCCGCAGTCCATGGCCCGCTGACGCACCACCTCCATGTCCTCGCCACCCTGCCCGAGGTCGATGGCGACGGCGACGACCTCCCGACCGGTCTCCTTGCCGATCCAGCTGATCGCGACCGAGGTGTCCAGACCCCCGGAATACGCCAGGATGACGCGCTCGGACCCCGAGGTTTTTGACACAGCTGATCTCCCTTGCTTCTCTTACTGCTACTTCAAGTTTTCCAACATCGCGGCGAGTTCGGCGCCGGTCATCGGCTCGCGCGCTATCACGAAGATGGTGTCATCACCCGCGATGGTGCCGACAACCTGGGCCAACGAGGCCCGGTCCAGGGCGCTGGCCAGATAGTGCGCCGCCCCGGGCGGGGTGCGCAGCACCGCGAGGTTGCCGCTGGCGTCGGTGGACACCAGCAGCTCGCCGAGCAGCCGTGCCAGCCGTTCGGTGCCACCGGACACCCCACGCACCGGGCTGCCGTCCTCGGGCACGACGTAGACCCCGACGCCGCCGTCGGCCCCGCGCAGCTTGACCGCGCCGAGCTCCTCCAGGTCGCGCGACAGGGTGGCCTGGGTGACCTCGATGCCCTCGGCGGCCAGCATCGCGGCCAGTTCGCTCTGACTGCTCACCGCGTTCGCGGACAGCAGTGTGACGATGCGGGCCTGCCGCCCGACCCTGGTGGGTGCGCTCATGGCCTCGTCTGATTTTCGAGCAGCCACACCAGCAGCGCCTTCTGGGCGTGCAGGCGGTTCTCGGCCTCGTCGAATACCGCGCTCTGCGGACCGTCGATCACCTCGTCGGTGATCTCGTGCCCGCGGTGCGCCGGAAGGCAGTGCAACACAACGGCATCCGGATCGGCCAAGGTCAGCAGTTCGGCGTTGACCTGGAACGGGCGGAACGGGCGCACCCGGTCGAGGCCGTCGTTCTCCTGGCCCATCGAGGTCCAGGCGTCGGTCACCAGCACATCGGCACCCTCGGCGCCGGCCCGCGGATCGGCGGTGACCGTCACCGACGCTCCGGTCTCGGCGGCGCGGCGGTTGGCGGCGTCGACGAACCGCGGGTCGGGCTCGAATCCGGCCGGTGCGGCGATCGTGACGTGGATCCCGGCGGTCACCCCGCCCAGCATCAGCGAATGCGCCATATTGTTGGCCCCGTCACCGAAGTAGGTCATCGTCAGACCTTTGAGGCCGGCCACACCGCCTTTCCGCTCGGCCAGGGTCTGCAGATCGGCCAGCACCTGGCACGGATGGAACTCGTCGGACAGGGCATTAACAATCGGGACGGCGGCACCACTGGCCATGGCGGACAACCGTTCCTGCGCGAACGTGCGCCACACGATGGTGTCGACATAGCGGGACAGCACCGCGCCGGTGTCCTCCAGGGTCTCCTCGCGGCCCAACTGGGTGCTGCGCCCGTCGACTACCACGGCATGTCCGCCGAGCTGGGCGATGCCCACCTCGAAGGAGAACCGGGTGCGGGTCGAGTTCTTCTCGAAGATCACCGCCACACCGCGCGGCCCCTCCAGCGGGCGCCGCGAGAACGGCGCCTCCTTGAGCTCGGCCGCCAGCGCCAGCACCTCGGCCTGTTCCTCGGGGGTCAGGTCGTCGTCACGCAGGAAATGTCGAGTCATGATGCCCCCTTGTCGAGCACCGCGGGCAGTGCGGTGAGGAACTGGTCGATCTGGTCCTCGGTGAGGATCAGCGGCGGCGCTAGCCGGACCACATCCGCGGCGGCGGCATTCACCAGGAAACCGGCGTCGCGGGCGGCGGTTTCGACGGTCTTGGCCGTGGGCGCGGTCAGCACGATGCCCTGCAGCAGGCCCTTGCCCCGGACCCGATCGACCAGGGGATGGCCGAGCTCCTCGATGCCGTGGCTCAGGGTTTTGCCGAGCACCCCGGCCCGGTTGACCAGGTCCTTGTCCGCCAACTCCTTGAGCACCGCAAGGGCCGCGGCGGTGCACACCGGGTTGCCGCCGAAGGTGCTGCCGTGCAGGCCCGGGGTGAGCAGGTCGCCGGCCGCGCCGACGGCAAGGCACGCGCCGATGGGCAGCCCGCCGCCGAGCCCTTTGGCCAGCGTGACGATGTCGGGGGTGATGCCGTCGTGCTGATGGGCGTAGAAGGCGCCGGTGCGGCCGACCCCGGTCTGGACCTCGTCGAGGACCAGCAGCGCACCGTGTTTCGTGGTGAGCTCGCGGGCCTTCGCCAGGTATCCGGCGGGTGGGACGACGACGCCGCCCTCCCCCATGATCGGTTCCAGGAAGACGGCCGCGGTGCTGTCGTCGACGGCCGCGGCCAGGGCCTCGGCGTCGCCGTACGGCACGTGGGTGATGTTGCCGGGCAACGGCTCGAACGGCGCCTGTTTGGTGGGCTGGCCGGTCAGGGCGAGCGACCCCATCGTGCGGCCGTGGAACGCACCCTGTGCCGCAACGACTTTCGTGCGCCCGGTGAGCCTGGTGATCTTGAAGGCCACTTCATTGGCCTCGGTGCCGGAGTTGCAGAAGAACGCCCGCGCTGTGACATCCCCCGTCGCTTCGCTCGCCTCGGACGTACCCAGATGCGCTACCAGCTGTTCGGCCAGCGCGATACCCGGTTCTGTGGCATACAGATTCGAGGTGTGGCCCAACGTCTCCAGCTGGGTGGTGACGGCCTCGATCACCGCGCGGTTGCGGTGCCCGAGCAGGTTGACCGCGATGCCGCCGAGCAGGTCGAGGTACCGCTTTCCGTCGGCATCGGTGACCACGGCGCCGTCGCCGCCGACCAGGGCCAGCGGCGGGGTGCCGTAGTTGTTCATCATCACCGCTTCCCAGCGGTCCTGCAGGCTCACGTCGGGTTCACCACTTTCGTCCCGGTCCCTTCGTCGGTGAAAAGCTCTACCAGCACGCAATGTTCGACGCGGCCGTCGATCACGTGGGCGCTGGGCACCCCGCCGGTGACGGCCCGCAGGCAGGCCTCGATCTTGGGCACCATGCCGGACTCCAGGCTGGGCAGCAGCTGGGTCAGTGCGGCCGTGTCGATCTCGCTGACCAGCGAGCCGCGGTCGGGCCAGTTCGTGTACAGGCCTTCGACATCGGTGAGCATCACCAGTTTCTCGGCACCCAGCGCCTCGGCCAGCGCCGCCGCCGCGGTGTCGGCGTTGATGTTGTGCACCACCCCGTCGGCGTCGGGGGCGATCGTCGACACCACCGGGATCCGCCCGGCGGCGATGAGATCCAGCAGCGATCCGGCGTTGACCTGCTCGACGTCGCCGACCAGGCCGATATCGGTGGCCACCCCGTCGACGGTGACGCGGCGCCGCACCGCGGTGAACAGATGCGCGTCCTCACCGGTGACACCGACGGCGTACGGTCCGTGCGCGTTGATCAGGCCGACCAGTTCGCGGCCGACCTGACCGAACAGCACCATCCGGGCCACATCGAGCACCTCGGGTGTGGTGACCCGGAAGCCGCCCTTGAAATCGCCTGGGATTCCCAGCTTTTTGAGCATCGCACTGATCTGGGGGCCGCCGCCGTGCACCACCACGGGGTGGATCCCGCAGTTGCGCAGAAACACCATGTCCGCGGCGAACGCGGCCTTGAGCGTGGCGTCGGTCATCGCGTTGCCGCCGTATTTGACCACCACGACCTTGCCGTGCAGCTGTTTGAGCCAGGGCAGCGCGGCGGCCAGCACCTGCGCCGCCGCCCCACGCTCGACCGCCGGGGTGGTCATGAGCTGTACGCCGAGTTCTCTTCGACGTAGCCGTGGGACAGATCGGTGGTCCGGATGGTCGCGTCCGCGGTGCCCACGCCCAGTTCCACCACGACGGTGACATCGGGGCCCGACAGGTCGACCTCGCGCGCGCCGGGCGCCCCCGCGCCGTCGATGCACACCGGTGTGCCGTTGAACAGCACGCTGATTCGCTCGGGATCCAGGTCGACCGGCGCCATGCCGACGGCGGCGAGCACGCGTCCCCAGTTCGGGTCGGAGCCGAACAGCGCGGTCTTGACCAGGCTGTCGCGGGCGATCACCCGGGCCGCGGTGAGCGCCTCGTCCTCGGTGGCCGCCCCGGTGACGGTGATAGCGACGCGTTTGGTGACGCCTTCGGCGTCGGCCTGCAGTTGCGCGCACAGGTCGTCGCAGACCCGCAGTACCGCGGCGTCGAGGTCGGCCTGGCTCGGCGTGATCTCGCTGGCACCGGAGGCCAGCAGCAGCACGGTGTCGTTGGTCGAACAGCTGCCGTCCACGTCGAGCCGGTCGAAGGTCAGCGCGGCGGCCCGGTTCAGTGCGGCCCGCAACGCGTCCGGACTCGCGACGGCGTCGGTGGTGAGCACGCAGAGCATGGTGGCCAGCGACGGGGCGAGCATGCCGGCACCCTTGGCCATCCCGCCGACCGTCCAGTTCGCCCCGGACTGCAGCGAATGGTGCAGCGCAACCTGTTTGGGCACGGTGTCGGTGGTCATGATGGCCCGTGCGGCGTCCTCGCCACCGCTGAGGCCGCCGGCCAGTTCGTGCACGATCTCGGTGACCCCGGCCAGCACCTTGTCCATCGGCAGTCGGTCACCGATCAGCCCGGTCGAGCACACCGCGACCTCGACCGCCCCGGTCTCGGTGCCCCAGTCGCTGAGCGCGCTCGCCACCGCCTCGGCGGTGGCGTGGGTGTCCTGGAATCCCGGCGGGCCGGTGCAGGCGTTGGCGCCCCCGGAGTTGAGGATCACCGCGCGCAGCCGCCCGGTGGCCAGCACCTGTCTGGTCCACAGCACGGGTGCCGCCTTGACCTTGTTGCTGGTCAGCACGCCGGCGGCGGCGTGGTCGGGGCCTTCGTTGAACACCAGCGCCAGATCGGCGGCACCGGACGCCTTGATGCCTGCGGCGATGCCGGCCGCCCGGAAACCGGCCGGGGCGGTCACGCCCTGGGCGCGGACCAGCGTGGTTTCGCCCGTCGTCTGCGTCTCCGATGTCACGGTGCCACCCCCACGATCGACAGTCCTTCGGTTTCCGGCCAGCCCAGCGCCAGGTTCATCGACTGCACGGCGGCCCCGCCGGTGCCCTTCACCAGGTTGTCGATGGCGGCGATGGCGATGAGGGTCTGCGCGTCGGCGTCCACGGCCACCGCCAGCTGTGCGGCGTTGCTGCCGATCACCGAGCCGGTCCTGGGCAGCTGGCCTTCGGGCAGCAGATGGATGAACGGCTCAGCGTCGTAGGCCTTTTCGTAGGCGGCCCGGATTTCGGGTTCGGACGCCTCGGTGCGCGCCGTGCAGGTGGCCAGGATGCCGCGGGCGGTCGGGATCAGCACCGGGGTGAACGACACGGTGACCGGCTTGTCGGTGACCGCCCGCAGGCCCTGCGCGATCTCGGGGGTGTGGCGGTGCTTGCCGCCGATGTTGTAGGCCCTGGCCGATCCGATGACCTCCGAGCCGAGCAGATCGACCTTGGCCGCCCGGCCGGCCCCCGAGGTGCCGCTGACCGCGACCACGGTCACCGCGGCGTCGACCAGGTCGGCCGCGACCGCGGGCAACAGCGCCAGCAGCGCGGCGGTCGGATAGCACCCGGGGACGGCGATGCGCGCGGCCCCGCGCAGCCGCTCCCGGGCGCCGGGGAGTTCGGGCAGGCCGTAGGGCCAACTGCCGGCGTGGGCGGATCCGTAGAATTTCTCCCAGTCGGCGCCGTCGGTGAGCCGGAAGTCGGCGCCGCAGTCGATGATCAGGGTGTCGGGCCCGAGTTGTTCGGCCAACGCCGCGGAGTGGCCGTGCGGCAGCCCGAGGAACACCACGTCGTGGCCGGCCAGCACCGCGGCTTCGGTGTTCTCCAGCACCCGCGAGGCCAGCGGCAGCAGGTGCGGGTGGTGTTCGGCGACGGTGGTGCCTGCGCTGGCGGCCGCGGTCAGCGCCCCGATGGTCAGCCTGCCGTCGGCGTAGGCGGGGTGGCCGAGGAGCAGCCGCAGGATCTCGCCGCCCGCGTAGCCGCTGGCGCCGGCTACCGCTACTGAAGTCATGCGGGCGATTTTTGCATTGTTATGCAGATCGACGCAAATTCATTAAGCCGTCTGCGCGGCGGCACTCCGCAGGCCCTCGTACAGCCAGCGCTGCA
Organism: Mycobacterium sp. NPDC003449; assembly: GCF_053588415.1. Taxonomy (NCBI): domain Bacteria; kingdom Bacillati; phylum Actinomycetota; class Actinomycetes; order Mycobacteriales; family Mycobacteriaceae; genus Mycobacterium; species Mycobacterium sp. NPDC003449. Next base: position 950 of record NZ_JBSFPX010000235.1, on the reverse strand, counting down.
GGGCGCCGACCGTCGTCGCCTCACCTGCGATTTCGCTGCTCAGATCCCAGTAACGACCGATCCGTTGATCGGTGTCGGCCCCGCCGTTGGCGACCAGCGCGCGCCGAAACCGGGGTGAGTCCTCGACCCCGCGGGCGCAGGCGTGCGCATCGACGAACCTGTCGACCGCCGGCCCTGCGGCCGGCGTCAGGCCGGCGAGCACCGAGGGCAGGGCCATGCCGCACGCTTCGGCGACGCCGGTGACCAGCCCGCGCCGATCGGTGATGCCGGCCGGCTCGAACCGCCACAGCTGGCGGGCCATCACCGTGCCGAATGCCGGCCGCTCGGTGAGCGCCACGAGCTCGGCATACGCCACGACCCGGGCCGGGGCGGACGCGGTGGTGGGCGGCCTCGGCACGGTCATGTCGACGAATTCGTCGAACACCTTGGGGGCGGCCGCCCCGGCGAACAGCCGACGCCAGAACGCGACCATCGCGTCGTGCCCGCGCTGTCCGTCGCGCACCTGGGACACCGCCACCAACGACGCCCGCCGGTTGGTCAGGTCGCCCAATTCCGCATCGACCGCCCGAAGTTCGGCGTCGACGGCGTCACCGAGCGAGACCCGCTCGGCCAGCACGTCGCCGATGGCGTTCAGGCCGAGCCCGAGCGTCCGCAGCCGCCGGACGAGTCTGACCGTTTCGACGGCGGTGGCCTCGAACACGCGGTGGCCGCCGGGGCTGCGCCGCGACCGAAGAATGCCTTCATCGCAGTAGTACCGGATGGTCCGCACGGGCACGCCGGTGAGCCGAGACAGCTCACCGATGGTTGTGCCGTGCGTCACAGTCCCTTGCACCTCCACCCGACTGGAGTTTCTAACCTAGTACTACAGCCGCACTTATGGGGAGGCGCCTCTGGCTGCGTAGTGGCATCGGCGGGCGCGGGCTTGGTGGCGGCGTCGCCAGTGTGACCAG
>NZ_JBSFPX010000234.1:0-9717 GCF_053588415.1 Mycobacterium sp. NPDC003449 | reverse complement strand
GCCCGCGCTGGACACGTTGCTGGCGATCGTGCGACGCACCCGGGCCGGCCGTAGCCCGCTCAGCCCGGACATGTCACCGGCGATATCACCCAGGTCGACCTGCCCGGCGGCGCCACCTCGGGGCTGCGCGCGGCGATGCAGATTCTCGACGGCATCGACGATATCCACTTCGCCGAGCTCACCAGCGCCGACGTGGTCCGGCACCGGCTGGTCTCCGAGATCGTCGACGCCTATGCCCGGCACGAGGAGCCGGGACTGCTCAACCGGGCCCAGCGCCGTTCGAGTGGGCGGCCGCGGCGATCATGAGCATCGAGGTCTCCAACGAGTCCGGCATCGACGTCTCCGAGGACGAGCTGATCAGCGTCGCGCGGTTCGTCATCGCCAAGATGGACGTGCATCCGGCCGCCGAACTGTCGATGGTGTTGCTGGACAACGCCGCCATGGCCGATCTGCACATGCGGTGGATGGACCTGCCAGGCCCCACCGATGTGATGAGCTTCCCGATGGACGAGCTGGAACCCGGCGGGCGCCCGGATTCCCCAGAGCCCGGTCCGGCCATGCTCGGCGATATCGTGCTGTGCCCGGAGTTCGCCGAACAGCAGGCCGCCAGGGCCGGGCATTCGCTGGGACAGGAGCTGGCGCTGCTCACCGTGCACGGGGTGCTGCACCTGCTGGGATACGACCATGCCGAGCCTGACGAGGAGAAAGAGATGTTCGCCCTGCAGCGTCAGCTGCTGGAGGAATGGGTGGCCGATCAGGTGCAGGCCTACCACGCCGATCGTCAGAGCGATAAAGACCGGCGGCTGCTCGACAAATCCCGATACTTCGACGAATGACCGGATTCGTACCACTGATCAGCGCGATCGTCCTGGTCGGATTCGGGGGGCTGTTCGCGGCGATCGATGCGGCGCTGTCCACCGTCTCGATCGCGCGGATCGAGGAACTGGTTCGCGACGAACGTCCCGGTGCGGCCCGGCTGGGCCGGGTGGTCGCCGAGCGGCCCCGCTACATCAACCTCGTGGTGTTGCTGCGGATCATCTGCGAGGTCAGCGCCACGGTGTCGCTGGTGGCCTTCCTCGATGGCCACCTCGGGGTGTCGTGGGGGTTGTTCGCGGCGGCCGCGATCATGGTCGTGACGAGCTTCGTCGCGATCGGCGTCGGCCCGCGCACCATCGGTCGCCAGAACGCCTACTCCATCGCGTTGATCGCAGCCCTTCCGCTGCAGGCGATTTCGGTGCTGCTCACGCCGATCAGCCGGCTGCTGGTGCTGATCGGTAATGCGCTCACCCCCGGCCGGGGATTCCGCAACGGGCCGTTCGCCTCCGAGATCGAACTGCGCGAGGTGGTCGACCTGGCCCAGCAGCGCGGTGTGGTCGCCGACGAGGAACGCCGGATGATCCAGTCGGTGTTCGAACTCGGCGACACCCCGGCCCGCGAGGTGATGGTGCCGCGCACCGAGATGGTGTGGATCGAGAGCGATAAGACGGCAGGCCAGGCGACATCGCTGGCGGTCCGCAGCGGGCATTCGCGGATCCCGGTGGTCGGCGAGAACGTCGACGACATCGTCGGTGTGGTGTACCTGAAAGACCTTGTGCAGCAGACGTATTACTCGACCAACGGCGGCCGTGACACCACCGTCGCGCAGGTGATGCGCGCGGCGGTATTCGTCCCGGACTCCAAACCGCTGGACGAGATGCTCAACGATATGCAGCGTGACCGCTACCATATGGCGCTGCTGGTCGACGAATACGGGGCGATCGCCGGGCTGGTCACGATCGAGGATGTGCTGGAGGAGATCGTCGGGGAGATCGCCGACGAGTACGACACCGACGAGGTGGCGCCGGTCGAGGATCTCGGCGAGCACCGGTACCGGGTGTCTGCCCGGTTGCCGATCGAGGATCTCGGCGAGCTGTACGGGCTCGATCTCGACGAGGATCTCGACGTCGACACCGTCGGCGGCCTGGTGGCGCTCGAGCTGGGCCGGGTCCCGCTCCCCGGCGCCGAGGTGAGCTGGGACGGGCTGAGATTGCGTGCCGAGGGCGGACCCGACCACCGCGGACGGGTGCGCATCGGCACCGTGCTGGTCAGCCCCACCGAACCCGGCGAACGAGGAGATACCGATGACTGAACTGCAGGCCGAGGACGCGAAGCTGGTGGTGCTGGCCCGCGGCGCGATGGGCCGGGCCGAAGCCGCGGAGGGGGCCGCCGTGCGCGATCAGGACGGACGCACCTACGCCGGTGCGCCGGTGGCGCTGACCGCGCTGCGGCTGACACCGCTGCAGGCGGCCGTGGCCGCGGCGGTGTCCAGCGGGGCCACGGGTCTGGAAGCCGCGGTGCTGGTGGGCGGCTCGGTCGGGGACGCGGGTGTGGCTGCGGTACGCGAACTTTCGTCCGATGCCGCGGTGATCGTGACCGACCGGGCGGGAAACCCGACGTGACACCGTCGAGACTGCGCCCAGATCGCGTTTCCGACGTGGATCGCGATCTGCCCGCAGTTTCGGCGACAGGGGGAGTGCGATGACCGAGTTCCGTTCCGGTTTCGTGTGTCTGGTCGGCAGGCCGAACACCGGTAAGTCCACGCTGACGAACGCGCTGGTCGGCTCCAAGGTGGCGATCGCCTCGAACCGTCCGCAGACCACCCGCCACACCATCCGCGGCATCGTGCACCGCGAGCAGTTCCAGATCATTCTGGTCGACACCCCCGGACTGCACCGGCCGAGGACGCTGCTCGGGCAGCGGCTCAACGATCTGGTCAAGGACACCTATTCCGAGGTGGACGTGATCGGGCTGTGCATTCCGGCCGACGAGGCGATCGGCCCCGGTGACCGGTGGATCCACCAGCAGATCCGCGCCGTCGCACCGAAGACCACCCTGATCGCGGTCGTCACCAAGATCGACAAGGTGCCCAGGGACCGGGTCGCCGCCCAGCTGATGGCCGTCAGCGAACTCGTCGGGCCCGACACCGAGATCGTGCCGGTGTCGGCGACGGCCGACGAGCAGCTCGACGTCCTCACCGATGTGTTTGTCGCGCAGCTCCCGCCCGGCCCGGCCTACTACCCCGACGGTGAGCTCACCGACGAGCCCGAGGAAGTGCTGATGGCCGAGCTGATCCGGGAGGCCGCCCTTGAGGGCGTGCGCGATGAGCTGCCGCACTCGCTGGCCGTGGTGATCGACGAGGTCGCCGAACGACCGGGACGGCCGGACGATGATCCGCTCATCGATGTGCACGCCATCCTCTACGTCGAGCGCGACAGCCAGAAGGGCATCGTGATCGGCAAGGGCGGGGCCCGGTTGCGCGAGGTCGGGACCGCGGCCCGGACCCAGATCGAGAAGCTGCTCGGCACCAAGGTCTATCTGGACCTGCGGGTGAAGATCGCCAAGAACTGGCAGCGCGACCCCAAACAGCTGGGGCGGCTAGGGTTCTAGCGCCTTCGGCCGTCGTCGCATCCCGTCGACGGCGGCCGCCGCCCGCGTGACATCGCGGTCGTCGGGGGTGTTCCACCAGACCTCGGGCTGGCGGGCCGACCAGCCGGTGATCGCCTCCAGCTCGGCGGCCAGTGAGATCAGCAGGGGTTCACTGCCTTCGGGGCCCATCAGCTGGACACCGATCGGCAGCCCGTCGGAGGTGAACCCGGCCGGGACACTGATCGATGGCCAGCCCAGCAGGTTCCACGGCCAGGTCACCGGGCAGGCCGCGATGGTACGGCGTTCGGTGGAGTACCAGCCGCGGCGGTCGTATTCGTGGGTGAGCGGCGGCGGCTGGGCCGTGGTCGGGGCGATGATGACGTCGACGAGGTTGAAGATCCACCCGATCCGCCGCGCCATCCGCGCCTCGTTGGTGCGGGCCTTGCGCAGCGCGTTCTCCGACAGCAACCGGCCGATCCGCATGTTGACCACGGTGCGTTCGTCGTAATCGACGGTGTGGGCCGACCCGTTCAGGCGCTCCGCCCAGTCCAGGAGGCCCGCGGTCGAGCGGGACAGGAAATCCCACGACATCCGCGGGCTGTAGTTGGGGTCCTTCTCCACCACGCTGTGGCCGAGCTGGCCGAGCTGGTCGGCGACGCCGCGCAACGCGGCCTGGATCTCGGGATGCAGTCTGGCCGGGAACCCGTTGAACGGAAACTTCGTCGACATCGCCACCCGCAACGGACCCGGCGCCCGCGACACGTTGTCGGCAGCCTGGATCGGCGCAGGCGTGTGCAGGTCCCCCTCGGCGTTGCCGGAGGCGGCGTCGAGCACGAGGGCCGCGTCGGCGACGGTGCGGGCCAGCACGCCGTTGACGGTGATCCCGTTGAACGCCTCGGCCAGCGGCCAGGTGGAGATCCGGCCGCGCTGCGGTTTGATCCCGACCAGATGGGTCCAGGCCGCGGGGATGCGGACACTGCCGGCACCGTCGGAGCCGATCGCCGCGGTCACCAGCCCGGCGGCGACGGCCGCCGCGCTGCCGCCCGACGAGCCGCCGGGGCTGTGCTTGCGTGACCACGGATTGCGGGTGTGGCCCCAGCCGTCGCCACCGGTGAACGGCCACTGCCCGAGCTCGCACGTGTTGGTCTTGCCGACGATGACCGCGCCGGCGGCCCGCAACCGGCGCACCACCTCGGCGTCGGCGGTGGCTTCGCGGACCCGCCCGGTGGTGCCGAACCGGGTGGGTACCCCGGCGACGTCGACGTCGTCCTTGATCGCGATGGGAATGCCCAGCAGCGGCAGCTGTTGGCCGGACGCCCTGGCCCGGTCGGCCTTGGCGGCGTCGGCCTGCGCCTGCTCGGTGAGCACCACCCGGAAGGCGTTGAGGGTGGACTGGCTGGCGGCGATCGCCTGCAGGGACCGCCGTACCAGTTCCTCAGAAGTGATTGCGCCGCTGGCGAGTTGGTACAGCTGATTGGTCAGGGTGGGGAAAACGGTCGAAGAATGAGAAGTAGTCGAGTCGCTAGTCGTGGATTTGCCCATCACTTTCGAGAATATCGGCGGTGCATAACGGTATCTGTCCCGCCATGATGCGACACTGTCACGATGCGGCTGTACCGGGATCGTGCGGTGGTGCTGCGCCAGCACAAGCTCGGCGAGGCAGACCGGATCGTCACCCTGCTCACCCGCGACCACGGGTTGGTGCGCGCGGTGGCCAAGGGGGTGCGGCGTACCCGCAGTAAGTTCGGCGCCCGGTTGGAGCCGTTCGCCCACATCGACGTGCAGTTGCACCCGGGCCGCAATCTCGACATCGTCACCCAGGTCCAGGCGATCGACGCGTTCGCGGCCGACATCGTCAGCGACTACGGCCGCTACACCAGTGCGTGCGCGATGCTGGAGACCGCCGAGCGGCTGGCCGGCGAGGAGCGGGCACCGATGCCTGACCTGCACCGGCTCACGGTGGCGGCGCTGCGGGCCATCGCTGACGGGGCCAGGGCCCGTGAGCTGGTACTCGACGCGTACCTGCTGCGGGCGATGGGGGTCGCCGGGTGGGCGCCCGCGCTGACCGAATGCGCCAGGTGCGCCGCCCCCGGCCCGCACCGGGCGTTTCACGTCGCGGCCGGTGGCAGCGTGTGTGTGCACTGCAGGCCCAGCGGGTCCAGCACCCCGCCACAGCAGGTGCTCGAGCTGATGGCGGCCCTGCACGACGGGGACTGGGAGTACGCCGAGACCACCTCGTCGGGGCATCGCAGCCAGGCCAGCGGGCTGATCGCCGCCCATCTGCAATGGCATCTGGAGCGTCAGCTGCGGACATTGCCTCTGGTCGAGCGGGCGTACCGGATCGATCGCACGGTCGCTGCCCAGCGGGCGGCGGCGGTCGGGCAGGATATGCCGCATGGCATTGAAGCGGGACTCGAAGCAGGACGGGAAGCGGGACAAATCCACCTACCCACAGCTGCCCCCGGCGCCTGAGGACTATCCGACCTTTCCGGACAAATCCACCTGGCCGGTCGTCTTCCCCCCGATCCCGGCCGGAACCAACGGCCGCTTCGCCCGCCCGCCCCAGCACACCTCCAAGGAATCCGCCCCGCAGATCCCGGCCGATCAGGTGCCCAACCACGTCGCGGTGGTGATGGACGGCAACGGCCGCTGGGCCACCCAGCGCGGGCTGGGCCGCACCGAGGGGCACAAGATGGGTGAGGCCGTGCTCATCGACATCACCTGCGGCGCCATCGAGATCGGCGTCAAACACCTCACGGTGTACGCGTTCTCCACCGAGAACTGGAAGCGCAGCACCGAGGAGGTGCGTTTCCTGATGGGGTTCAACCGCGAGGTGGTGCGCCGTCGCAGGGAGAACCTCAACGATATGGGTGTGCGGATGCGCTGGGTCGGGTCGCGGCCCAGGATGTGGCGCAGCGTCATCAAGGAGTTCGACATTGCCGAGCAGATGACGGTCGGCAACGACGTCATCACCATCAACTACTGCGTGAACTACGGCGGGCGCACCGAGATCGTCGAGGCGGCAAGGACACTCGCCGAGGAAGCGGTCGAGGGCCGGATCAATCCGGGCCGGATCAGCGAGGCGTCGTTCGCCAAACACCTGCACCGCAGCGACATTCCCGACGTGGACCTGTTCATCCGGACCTCGGGGGAGCAGCGGGCCAGCAACTTTCTGCTGTGGCAGGCCGCCTACGCCGAGTTCGTGTTCCAGGACAAGCTGTGGCCGGATTACGACCGCCGCGACCTGTGGGCGGCCTGCGAGGAGTATGTCAACCGCAACCGGCGCTTCGGCCGCGCGTGAGAGGGGGTGTCCGATGACCGATCTTTTACAGCGGCTGTCCTCGGTGCTCGGCGAGGTGATGTCGGTCGTCGAGGAACCCGACGATGCCCTGACCGTGACCGTCGACGGCTCGGTCGCCTCGGTGCGGGTGGTCACCATCGCCGAAGGCCTGGAGATGGTGTCGCTGACCCAGCCGCTGGCCTGGGATCTGGCGCTCAACAACAAGATTCGCGAGCGGGTTTCGGCGCATGCCAGTAAGACCATGTTGGGCACGGTGGTGCTGGTCGAGAAGCTGGTCGAGACCCCAACCAACGGCGCCACGCCCAAGGGCGGGGCGCGCAAGCGGCCGGCGAAGAAGGTCGCCGATGTGATGTTGCGTTACAACTTTCCGGCCGCCGGGCTGACCGACGATGCGTTGCGCACGCTGATCCTGCTGGTGCTGGCGACCGGGGCGGACGTGCGCCGGGACCTGATGTCGTGAACCGGCCGGTCATCCGCATCGTCGCGGCCGTCGTCCGCGACGAGCACAACCGGGTGCTCGTGGTCCGCAAGCGCGGCACATCGTCGTTCATGCAGCCCGGCGGGAAGATCGAGCCGGGGGAGGAGCCGCTGCGGGCGCTGGCCCGGGAGGTCCGCGAGGAACTCGGCGTCGATGTCGACCGGTCGACGGTGCGGCCGCTGGGGCGACACGATGCGGTGGCGGCCAACGAACCCGGTCACCTCGTCGATGCGCTGCTCTACCTGGTCGACCTGGACGGCGAGCCGCGTCCGGCGGCCGAGATCGCGGAGCTGGCGTGGATCGACCCGTACGCGCCCGGCGATGTCGAGCTGGCGCCGCTGACCGGGCAGACCGTGTTCGCGTTGGTGCGCGAGCTAGCGGTCTGACCCCTCGCAGTCGCCGCACACACCGAAGATCTCGATGGTGTGGCTGACGCTGGAGAAGCCGTGCTCGGCGGCGACCTGATCGGCCCACACCTCGGCGGCACCCCCGTCCACCTCGACGGTCGAACCGCACGACCGGCAGACCAGGTGGTGATGGTGGTGTTCGGAGCAGCGCCGGTACACCGATTCACCGGTGTCGGTGCGCAAGGTGTCCACCGCACCGACGTTGGCCATGTTCTGCAGCGTGCGGTACACCGTGGTCAGGCCGATGCCCTCGCCGCGGCGGCGCAGCTCGTCGTGCAGCTCCTGCGCCGACCGGAACTCCTCGATCTCGCCCAGCAGGTCGGCGATGGCCGCCCGCTGCCGGGTCGAGCGGGTCGCGCCGGTCACCTCCGGTCCTCGCTGGCATGGGCGACCGCGTCGACCACGATGTGCACCAGATGGTGGTCGACGAGCCGGTAGAGGACCTCGCGTCCGGCCCGCTCACTGGCGACCACCCCGGCCTGCTTGAGGATCCGCAGATGCTGGCTGACCAGGGGCTGCGGCACTTCGAGGGCATCGACGAGCTCATGGACACACCGCTGCGACTGCTGCAGTTGCAGCACTATCGCGATTCGCAGCGGTGCGGCGAGGGCGCGCAGCAGCTCGCCGGCCGTGTCCAGAATCTCGCGCGGCGGCAATGCCGGTGCCGGTATGCCGGCGTGCTCGTGCGCTCCGTCGGCTAAACTGGAAATGGTTTTCATTAGACGCCAGAATACATGCGGGTTGATGCATGTCAACCGTGCCGGCGGTCTCGGCGGATTATCGGTGCGTGGTCCTCGGTCGCTAGTCTGTTGCACCGTGGCTTCGATCATCGACACCGTTGCGAACCTCGCCAAACGCCGGGGTCTGGTCTTCCAGTCCGGCGAGATCTACGGCGGCACCAAATCGGCGTGGGATTACGGGCCACTCGGTGTCGAGCTCAAGGAGAACATCAAGCGGCAATGGTGGCGTTCGGTCATCACCGGCCGCGATGACGTCGTGGGCCTGGACTCCGCGATCATCCTGCCGCGCCAGGTCTGGGTGGCCTCGGGCCACGTCGACGTGTTCAACGACCCGCTCGTCGAATGCCTGAACTGCCACAAGCGGCACCGCCAGGACCACATGCAGGAGAACTACGCCGCGAAGAAGGGTCTTTCGGATCCCGACGCCGTGCCCATGGACGAGATCGCCTGCCCGGACTGCGGCACCAAGGGGCAGTGGACCGAGCCGCGCGACTTCAACATGATGCTCAAGACCTACCTCGGCCCGATCGAGAGCGAGGAAGGGCTGCACTACCTGCGCCCGGAGACGGCCCAGGGCATCTTCGTGAACTTCGCCAACGTGGTGACCACCGCGCGCCGCAAACCGCCGTTCGGCATCGGCCAGATCGGCAAGAGCTTCCGCAACGAGATCACCCCGGGCAACTTCATCTTCCGCACCCGCGAATTTGAGCAGATGGAGATGGAGTTCTTCGTCGAGCCGTCGACGGCGCCGGAGTGGCACAAGTACTGGATCGAGACCCGGCTGCAGTGGTACGTCGACCTGGGCATCAACCCGGAGAACCTGCGTCTCTACGAGCATCCGCTGGAGAAGCTGTCGCACTACAGCGCGGGCACTACCGACATCGAGTACAAGTTCGGCTTCGCGGGCAGCCCGTGGGGTGAGCTGGAGGGTGTCGCCAACCGCACCGACTTCGACCTGTCCACGCACGCAAAGCATTCCGGAGTCGACCTGTCGTTCTACGATCAGGCCACCGACACCCGCTACACGCCGTACGTGATCGAGCCTGCCGCCGGCCTGACCCGTTCCCTGATGGCCTTCCTGGTCGACGCCTACACCGAGGACGAGGCGCCCAACGCCAAGGGCGGAGTCGACAAGCGGACCGTGCTCAAACTCGACCCGCGGCTGGCCCCGGTCAAGGCCGCGGTGCTGCCGCTCTCGCGACACGCCGACCTGTCGCCCAAGGCCCGTGACCTGGCCGCCGAGTTGCGGCAGTCCTGGAACGTCGACTTCGACGACGCGGGTGCGATCGGCCGTCGTTACCGGCGCCAGGACGAGATCGGCACGCCGTACTGCGTGACGGTCGACTTCGACTCGCTGGAGGACGGTGCGGTCACCATCCGTGAGCG
>NZ_JBSFPX010000233.1:0-9821 GCF_053588415.1 Mycobacterium sp. NPDC003449 | reverse complement strand
CGTCCCCCATCCCGTCGAGTTCGGCCAGCTCGGCACACATCTCGGCATCCAGCGTGCGCCGATCCTCCACCTGCAGACAGGCCGATTCCCGCACGATCACCGTGGCCCGCCACTCCGAGAGCGCCCCGCACTCCAGTGCCGCCAACGTATGGGGCATCTCGTACACCAGGGCCTTGGCGAACCCCAGATGCCGGCCCCCCACCGTCGGGGCCTCACGCCGGGCCAACGCCACCTCCGAGGCCACCCCGCGCCCCCGCTTCGCCGCGGGCACCCCCGCCGCGGTCTCCTGTGCGCGCCGCTTGGCCTCCAACAAGGCCGCACACCGGGCCTGCCCGGCCGCCGCGGCCGCCTTCGCCCGCTCCAACTCGGCGATCCGGGCCACCAGCTGCGCCTCGTCATCGCCCGGGCTGACCTGCGCCAAACCCGCCACATCGAACATACGGGCGACTATGCCAGAAGGGTACGACAAGCCGCGTCTACCGCAGCCGGCGCAGCACGATCACATTGTCGATCAGGGTGCCGGACTGCCCGTCCGGCCCGGTCGCCTCCCGTTCGTCCTGCCCGACCCGGACCTTCTCCCAGTCCGCGTCGGACAGAGCGAGCGCGGCCAGCACCTCGTCGGCACCGGGGAACGCGAACTTCCGGACGTGTTCGGGGGCCCACGGCGGCGCCGCCCCATGGTCGACGACGACCAGCAGCCCACCCGCTGCCACGGCCTCGGCCGCGCGGCGCAACAGATCCGTCCGATCCAGGAAGATCGGCGACTGCAGAAACTGCGCCGAGACCAGATCGAAGCGGCCCTCGGGCAGGCTCTCGGCGAAGTCATGGCGCTCGAAGTTGATCCGCTCGGACACGCCACGTGTGCGCGCCTCCCCGGCGGCGCGCTGCAGTGCGGTCTCCGAGACGTCGGCTGCCGTCACCTGCCAACCGTTTTCGGCGAGCCAGACCGCGTCGCCGCCCTCGCCGCAGCCGAGGTCGAGCGCCCGGCCCGCGGTCAGATCGGCGGCCACATTCGCCAGGGCCGCGTTCACCCGCCCACTCCAAATCCGGCCGCGCTGCCCGTAGTGGCGTTCCCAGTACTGGCTGGTGACGGCCGCATGGGACGGCCACGGCGGCACCGGAAGTCCGACATCCTCGGCGAGCAGGCTCTGCACCACCGCGGCGCCGGCCTGGCTGCCCGAGGCGATCGCGGCCGCCACCTGGGGCATCTGGCCGCTCAGATCGCCGGCGGCGAACAGCCCTGGCACCGAGGTGCGCCCGAATCCGTCGACCACCAGAGCGTCGACGGCGATCGGTCCCGGCGCCGAGACGGCGCCCAGCGCACCGGCCAGCGGTGAACGCTGGTGCAGCGTGCTGGCCACGAGTGCCGCGCGCCGCTCCAGCCGGGTGCCGTCGGTGAACTCCACGGCCGTCAGTTCCCGGTCCTGCGCGACGAATCGGGCGATCGGCCGGTCATCGACACCGATGCCCGCCGCGTCGAGTTGTTTGAGCTGCGCTTCGTCCAGCTCACCGGCACCGTCGGTGAGCACCACCAGGTCATCGGTCCAGCCCCGCATCAGCAGCGCGGAATGCACCGCGCGCTCGCCGTTGGCGACCACCGCGACCGGAGCGTCGCGCACCTCCCACCCGTGGCAGAAGGGGCAGTGGAACACCGAACGGCCCCACAGTGTTTCGAGTCCGGGAAGGTTGGGCGTCCGGTACTCCATGCCCGCGGCCAGCAGCACGGTCCTGGCCCGCTCCCTGGTCCCGTCCGCCAGTTCGAGCTCGAAACCCGGCTCACCGGACACGATTTCACCGCTGCGCAGCTCGACGGTCGGATACGCCGCCAGTTCCGCGCGGCCCGCCGCGTAGAAATCGGCGGGCGCCCGGCCGTCGCTGCCGAGCAGGCCACCGATACCGGATGCGGCCAGGTTGCTCGGCTCACCGGCGTCGACGAGCAGTACCCGGCGCCGCGCCCGGCCCAGCACGAGGGCCGCGCTCAGGCCCGCCGCGCCGCCGCCGACGATGATGCTGTCCCATATGTTGTCCATGGCATCGAGCTTGCCGACCGATCGGGAAACTGCCAAGCTGATTTGCCATGCAGGCAAGAACGACCACGGAGGTCGATGTCGACGCCCTGGTCCGGCGGCGGCTGCGCGAGCTGAGAAACGAGCGCGGCCTCACCCTGGAGGATGTCGCGACCCGCGCCCAGATCGACGTGTCGACGTTGAGCCGGCTGGAGTCCGGTAAACGCAGGCTCGCCCTCGATCACCTGCCCCGGCTGGCGACGGCCCTGTCGGTGAGCACCGACGAGCTGCTGCGCACACCCGAGGTCGAGGATCCGCGGGTCAGGGGCAGCTCACACACCCATCACGACATCACCTTCTGGCCGCTCACCCGCAGCGGACCGGCCGGCGGCCTGCACGCGTTCAAGATCCGGATCAGTGCGCGGCGCCGCAAACCACCGGCCGAGTTTCCGGTGCACGAGGGCCGGGACTGGATGTACGTGCTGTCCGGGCAGCTGCGGCTGATCCTCGGCGAGCAAGACTTCGTCGTCAAACCCGGTGAGGCCGTGGAGTTCTCGACCTGGACGCCGCACTGGTTCGGGGTCGTCGACGGCCCGGTCGAGGCGATCACGATCTTCGGTGCCCACGGTGAACAACTCCACCTGCACACCTGAGCTACAGATAGGCGGTCTGATTCACCAGCCGCACCGAGGATCCGCCGTCGGCATAGAACTCCGCGATCGACAGCGAGGCCAGATCCAGGTGCAGCCGGTACAGGATGCCCTCGCCGGCGTCCAGCGCCAGCCGCAGTAGCGTCTTGATCGGCGTGACATGCGAGACCACCAGCACGGTCGCCGCACCGTGTTCGGCGATGATCCGGTCGCGGGCCCGGCGCACCCGCTGGGTGACGGCGTCGAAGCTCTCCCCGTCCGGCGGCTCGACACTGGTGTCGCGCAGCCAGCGCCGGTGCAGTTCCGGATCGCGCTGCGCCGCCTCGGCGAACGTCAACCCTTCCCACGCACCGAAATCCGTCTCGATCAGATCCTCGTCGACCGTGACGTCGAGACCGAGCGCCTTCGCCGCGGCGGCGGCGGTGTCATAGGCCCGCTGCAGCGGTGAGGTGACGACCGCGGCCACGCCGCCGTGCTGCTGGCCGAGATAGCGCGCGGCGGCATCGGCCTGGCGCAGGCCCTCCTCGGTCAGCGCCGGGTTGCCCCGGCCCGAATAGCGCCGGTGCACCGACAACTCGGTCTGGCCGTGACGCAGCAGCAGAAACCGGGTGGGTGCGCCGACCGCGCCGGTCCACCCCGGGGCGGTGGGTTTTTCGACGACGGGCTTCTCGACGGCGGGCCCGTCGTCCGCCTCGGCGGCGGCATCCATGGCCTCGTTCGCCAGCCGGTCGGCGTGGCTGTTGCGGGCCCGCGGAATCCAGCCGTAGCTGATCCGGTCGAAGCCTGCCGCCAGCGCCGCGGCCCGGCGCTGCAGCTCGACCAGGTCGGGGTGCTTGACCCGCCAGCGGCCCGACATCTGTTCGATCACCAACTTGGAGTCCATCGACACCGCGACCTCGGCCGCCCCCTGCGCGGTGGCCGCCTCCAGGCCGGCGATCAGGCCGTGGTACTCCGCGACGTTGTTGGTGGCCCGGCCGATGGATTCCTTGCGCTCGGCGAGCACGGTGCCGTGATCCGCGGTGAACACCACCGCGCCGTATCCCGCAGGGCCCGGATTGCCCCGTGATCCGCCGTCGGCCTCGACGAGCACCTTCACGGCGTGACCCGCAACAGGATCGCGCCGCATTCCGGGCAGCGCAGCACATCGTCGTCGGCGGCCGCCGCGATCCGGGCGATCTCGCCGCGGTCGATCTCGATCCGGCACGCCCCGCAGCGGCGGCCCTGCAGCAGTCCGGCGCCGGCGCCACCGCGGGTCCGCTGCCGCTCGTAGAGCCCGACCAGTTCGGCGTCGATCTCGGCCACCAGCGCATCGCGCCGGGCCCCGCACTGGTGGCGCGACTGGTCGATGGTGACCAGCGCGGCGTCCCTGGCCTGCTGCGCCTCGCTCAGCCTGATCTGCAGTTCGTCGATGCGGCCCAGCGCATCGGCCTGCTGGCCGAGCAGTTCCTCGCGACGCTCCATCACCTCGAGCAGGGAGTCCTCCAGGCTGGTCTGACGCCGCTGCAGGGTTTCCAGCTCGTGCTGGATGTCGGTGACCTGCTTGGCCCCGACGGTGCCGCCGTCGAGCAACGCCCGGTCGCGGTCCTCGCGCTGGCGCACCCCGTCGATCTCGGTCTCGAACTTGGCCACCTGTGCGCCAAGATCCTCCAGGGCGATTCCGAGCGCGGCCAGCTGATCGTTGGCGGCGCCGTGTTCGGCCTGGGCCTCGTCGAGCGCCTGCTGCTCGGCCAGATGCTTGGCCCGGTGCTCGATGCGCCCGAGCTCGGCGTCCACCTCGGTCAGTTCGAGCAATGACCGTTGTTGGGCTACTTCGGCTTTCATATTTTCGGGAGCTCCCTACCCTCGAGTCTCGATGTTCCACGGATCGGTGCGCACGGTGCTGACCCGCACCGGCAGCGCGTCACCGAATTGACCGCGCAACACATCGGCCGCCTGCGCGCACCACGGGAACTCGCTGGCCCAGTGTGCCACGTCGACCAGCGCCACCTCCGAGGCCCGGCGGTGCTCATCGGCGGGGTGGTGGCG
Source organism: Mycobacterium sp. NPDC003449 (assembly GCF_053588415.1). Lineage (NCBI taxonomy): Bacteria > Bacillati > Actinomycetota > Actinomycetes > Mycobacteriales > Mycobacteriaceae > Mycobacterium > Mycobacterium sp. NPDC003449. Next base: position 5,140 of record NZ_JBSFPX010000233.1, on the reverse strand, counting down.
CAGGTCGGCGGTCACATAGGCCTGCACCCCGGCGCCCGACACCGCGCCAAGCAGTGAATCCCCCGCTCCCCCGCATACCGCCACCCGCGACACCATGGCCTCGGATTCACCGCTGGCCCGCACCCCCCAGGACGTCGCGGGCAGCGCCGCACCCACCCGGGAAACGAACGCCGACAGCGGTTCCGGCCGGTCCAGTGCCCCGACCCGGCCGATGCCGACATCGCCGGGGATCGGCGCCAACGCGATGATGTCGAACGCCGGCTCCTCATAGGGGTGTGCGGCGCGCATGGCGGCCAGGATCCCCGCGCGCAGCCGCGCGAGCGCGATCACCTCGACCCGGTCCTCGGCCACCTGTTCGACGCTGCCCACCGCACCGATGGCCGGCGACGCCCCGTCGTGCGGCAGGAACTGACCGGTGCCGGCAACGCTCCAACTGCACTGTGAGTAGTCGCCGATGCGCCCGGCACCCGCGGCGAACAGGGCCGCCCGCACGGCTCCGGCGTCGGCGCCCGGCACGAACACCACCCACTTGTCCAGATCCGGGCCCGCCGCCACCGGTGACAGCACACCCTCGACCCGCAGCCCGATGGCCTGGGCCAACGCATCGGATACCCCCGGCGCCGCCGAGTCGGCGTTGGTGTGGGCGGTGAACAACGCCCGGCCGGTCCGGATCAGCCGATGGATCAGGGCGCCCTTGGCGGTGTCGGCCGCGACGGTGTCGACCCCACGCAGCAGCAGTGGGTGGTGGGCCAGCAGCAGCCCGCGGTCGCCGACCTCGGCGATCACGCCTTCGGTGGCGTCGACCGCGACGGTCACCGATTCGATCGGCTCGTCGGGGTCCCCGCACACCAGGCCGACCGAATCCCAGTCCTGCGCCAGCCCCTGCGGGTAGGCCGCGTCGAGCACGGCGATGATGTCGGCCAGTTTCACGCTCATGGCAGCACCTCCGTCAACGCCTCGATGAGCACCGGCCACTCCGCACGCACCGCGGCCCGCAGGTGGTTTGGGTGCAGGCCCACGAAGGTATCGCAGCGGCGGACCGCAATGCCCTTGGTTTCCAGATGTTTTCGCGTCAACTCGGCGTCGGGTACGCCGAACAGGACGAACGGCGCCGCCCCGGCCACCACGTCGACGCCGAGCACGTCCAGCGCCGCGGCCATCTCGGCCCGCAGGGCGGCCAGCCGGTGCGCGCCGGCCTCGGCCTCGACGACCGCCTCGGGGGTGCTGACGGCGGCGATGGCCTCCAGTTGCAGGGTGCCCAACGGCCAGTGCGGCCGCGGTGCGACGAGCCGGTCGAGCAGCTGCGGGGCGCCCAGCGCGTACCCGACCCGCAAGCCGGCCAGCGACCAGGTCTTGGTGAGGCTGCGCAGCACCAGCACGTCGGGCGGCGCGGCACCGGCCAGCGACTGCCCTTCGCCAGGAATCGCATCGGCGAACGCCTCGTCGACCACCACCAGCCGGCCCGGCCTGCGCAGCGCCAGGATGTCGTCGCGGGTGTGCAGCACACCGGTCGGATTGGTCGGGTTGCCCACGATCACCAGATCGGCCTCGTCGGGTACCGCGACACCCGCCAGCGTGTACGGCGGCGCCAGCACCGCGTGGTGCACCGGTACCCCGGCCGTGGTCAGGACGGCCTCCGGTTCGGTGAACGACGGGGCGACCAGCGCCGCGAGCCGCGGCGCAAGCGCCGCCACCAGGGAAAATCCCTCGGCCCCACCGGCCAGCAGCGCCACCTGGTTCTCATCGCGGCCGTGCCGCGCCGCGACGGCCGTCACGGCGCGCCGATGGTCCGCAGCGCTGGGGTATCGCCCCAGGTCAGACAGCCGGGCGGCCAGCCGTTCGGTCAGCCAGGCCGGCGGTGCGCCGGCGCGGACGTTGACCGCGAAGTCCAGCATGCCCGGCAATGCGGCCTGGTCTCCGTGGTAGCGGGCGCCGGCACGGGTCCGGCCGAAGGTTGGGCTCGGCACAGCACGACAGTAATGGTCACCACGGGCCGGCCGGGCGGGCATCGACGGGGCCGCGACCGCGATCGGGGAGAATGGGCACGTGACCGACACGCTGGAGCTCACCCGACCGCAACTGGTGCTGTTCGACCTCGACGGCACCCTGACCGACTCGGCGGCCGGAATCGTGGCCAGTTTCCGCCATGCGCTGACCGAGATCGGTGCGGCCGTACCGGACGGGGACCTGGCCGGGCGCATCGTGGGCCCGCCGATGCACCACACCCTGCACGCGATGGGCCTCGGAGACCGGGCCGACGCCGCGGTCGCCGCCTACCGCGCCGATTACACGAGCCGCGGCTGGGCGATGAACAGCCTGTTCGACGGCATTCCCGCGCTGCTGGCCGATCTGCACTCGGCCGGGGTCCGGCTCGCGGTGGCCACCTCGAAGGCCGAGCCGACCGCGCAGCGCATCCTGGAGCACTTCGGCATGGCCGGCTACTTCGACGTGATCGCGGGCGCCAGTCCGGACGGCACCCGCGCGAGCAAGGCCGACGTGGTGGCCCGGGCCCTGGCCGCACTGAGTCCGCTGCCCGAGCGGGTCCTCATGGTCGGCGACCGGATACACGATGTCGAGGGCGCCGCCGAACACGGCATCGACACTGTGGTGGTGGGCTGGGGCTACGGCGGCGCGGATTTCGCCGGGCCGACGCCCGGTACCACCCCGACCCATGTGGCCACCGTCGAGGCGCTGCGCGGGGTGCTCGGTGTCTGACCCGTTGCACGTCACATTCGTCTGTTCGGGCAACATCTGCCGGTCGCCGATGGCGGAGAAGATGTTCGCCCATCAGATCGGCGAGCGCGGACTGGGCGGTGCGGTCCGGGTGAGCAGCGCGGGTACCGGAAGTTGGCACACCGGTGAGGGCGCCGACCGGCGCGCGTGCCAGGTGCTGGCCGGGCACGGCTACCCGACCAGCCACCGCGCCGCCCAGCTCGACGACGACCACCTGGCCGCGGATCTGGTGATCGCGCTGGGCCGCAACCACGTCCGGATTCTGCGCGATCTCGGTGTCGAATCCGACCGGCTGCGGATGCTGCGGTCGTTCGACCCGCGGTCGGGCGCCCACGCATCCGACGTCGAGGATCCCTATTACGGCACCCACGACGATTTCGAGGACGTGTTCACCGTGATCGAGGCGGCCCTGCCCGGCCTGCACGACTGGGTCGACGAGGCGCTGGCCGCGCGGGGAATCCTCGAGGGGTCGTAGTCCGATGCGGCGCTTGACCTTTCTGCTCCGGCCACAGTGGCTGGCCCTGATCGTGGTGGTGATCGCCTTCGCCTACCTGTGTTTCACCGTGCTGGCGCCGTGGCAGCTCGGCAAGAACACCAAGACCTCGCGGGAGAACAACCAGATCACCGATTCGCTGACCGCCGACCCGGTCCCGGTGACCAGCGTGCTGCCACAACAGGATTCGGCTGCACCCGATGACCAGTGGCGTCGGGTGACCGCGACCGGACACTACCTTCCCGAGGCCCAGGTGCTGGCCCGGTTGCGGGTCATCGACAGCGATCCGGCGTTCGAGGTGCTGACCCCGTTCGCCGTCGACGGCGGCCCGGTGCTGCTCGTCGACCGCGGCTATGTGCGCCCGGTCCAGGGGTCGGGGGTTCCGCCGATCGACGCGCCACCGACCGGGTCGGTGACGGTCACGGCACGGCTGCGCGACTCCGAGGCGGTCGCCACGGGCAAGGAGCCGTTCCGCACCGACGGTGTGCAGCAGGTGTATTCGATCAGCACCAGCCAGATCGCGTCGGTGACCGGGGTGCCGCTGGCCGGTTCGTATCTGCAGCTGGTGGACGATCAGCCCGGCGGACTCGGGGTGATCCCACTGCCCCGCCTCGATGCCGGGCCGTTCCTGTCCTACGGCATCCAGTGGATCGCCTTCGGCATCGTGGCACCGATCGGGCTGGGTTATTTCGTATACGCCGAGATCAGCCAACGCAGGCGGGAGCGGGCGGCCAAACCGGCCCGCCCCGCGGCCGAGCTCACGCCGGAGGAGAAACTCGCCGACCGCTACGGCCGGCGCCGCTGAGCTGCCAAGGCGGTACCACCCCTTTGGCGACGCCGCGGGAGATGGTCTACTCGAAGGTATGAGGTTGGGTCCCCCACGGCGGCCGCGGCGGGTAACCGATCTGCTCAACCCGGCGGCGGCGCTGCTGCCAGCGGCCAATGTGATCATGCAGCTGTCCGCGCCGGGCGTCGGGTACGGGGTGCTCGAAAGCCCGGTGGACAGCGGCAACGTGTACAAACACCCGTTCAAGCGGGCCCGCACCACCGGAACCTATCTGGCCGCGGCAACGCTCGGCACCGATGCCGACCGGGCCCTGATCCGCGAGCAGGTCGACCGGGTACACGCCATGGTGCGCTCCACCCCGTCGAGCGCGGTGTCCTACAACGCGTTTGATCCACGTCTGCAGCTGTGGGTGGCGGCCTGCCTGTACCGCTACTACGTCGATATGCACGAATTCCTCTACGGTCCACTCGACGGGGCCTCGGCCGATGCGGTCTACGCCGATGCCCGCACCCTCGGCACCACCCTGCAGGTCCGCGACGACATGTGGCCCGCCGACCGGGCCGCGTTCGACGCCTACTGGCAGCAGTCGATGCGGGATCTGCGGATCGACCCACCGGTACGCGAGCACCTGCACGGGGTCGCCGCGATGGCGTTCCTACCCGCACCGCTGCGGCTGCTGGCCGGACGGTTCAATCTGTTCGCTACCACCGGCTTTCTGCCCGAGCAGTTCCGCGGCCAGATGAAGCTGCCCTGGACGCCCGAGCAGCAACGCCGGTTCGAGTGGCTGCTCACCGGACTGCGGATCGCCGATCGGGTGATACCGCGCGAGGTCTGGCGGTTCGGCTATCAGCTCTACCTGTGGGACATGCGGGCCAGGCACAATCGGGGTCTGCGCGTCGTCTGAAATCGGAGGCAATCATGGCATTTCCGGCACTCAACCATGTCGCGGTCACGGTGCGTGACCTCGCCGTCAGCGGGCCGTGGTACCGCGCACTCCTGGACGCCGATCCGGTGCTCGACGAACGCACCGACGCCGGTTTCCACCACCTGGTGTGGCTGCTCGACGGCGGCACCCTGTTCGGGATTCACCAGCACGACACCGCGGGCGCCGACGAACCGTTCAGCGA
>NZ_JBSFPX010000232.1:0-9927 GCF_053588415.1 Mycobacterium sp. NPDC003449 | reverse complement strand
TCCCGGCGCCGGCGGTGCGGCCGGCGCGGGTGCTCCCGGCGCCGGTGGCGCGGCCGGGCTACCCGGTGCGCCGTTGTACTGATACCCGGGCGGTGGCGGCCCGTTCAACGGGTAGTACCCCGCAGGCAGCGGTGGGCTTCCCGGTGCCGGCCCGGCGTTGGGATCCGGCCCCGTCATGGGGGTTTCGGATCCGGGCGCATTCATCGAGACGTATCCGGGCGGCAGCGGCGGCGGCGGACCGGCCCCCGGCGGCGGTGCCGAGGACTGCCCCGCGGGCCCCTGCAGTTCGAACGGGTTCTGCGCCTGATGCCACAGATCCCGCAGGGATCCGATCGGGCCGGATCCGTACTGGCCCGAACCGTACTGCGGGTTCGCGATCTCGGGCACCATCGGCGGGCCCGCGGGTGGCGGCGCCGGAGGCGGCGCAGCGGCGTCGGGCGGCAGCGCCACCGGCTGACCGGGCGCGGCAGCGGCCGGATCCGACGGTGGCGGCGGTACGGGTGCGGGGTCGGCCATCGCGGGAGAGGCCGCCGACAGCACGGCGCCGGCGACGGTCACCCCTGCGATCGCGAATTTCGCCGCGCGGACGGACAGCGTGTTGCGGTGCCCTTCGGCCATGGATCCGACGGTCCCTCCTGTTACGCCCGCTGGTGCTGTTGACCGGGGTCGGTGAGCCGAGCTTAGAGGCATCGTCGCACAAATTGGCTAGGGTGTCGCACCGGTGTCGGCACCAGCATCGGCGAGGATGGCCGCAACCTCCGCCGAGTGGGGCGAGAACAGGTCGAACAGGCCCACGGCGCGCAGCCCAGGCGCCAGCGCGCGCAGCTGATCCTCGACGGCGGCGCGGCCCGGATGGCCGGGGCCCAATTCATCGAGCTGCTTCGCGTTGGCCACGAACGCCGCAATGGTGCCCTTGCGGACGCTGAGTCCGCCGAACGCCGTGGTGTCCTCGCCGTCGGGCAGCACATCCTCGGGCCGGATCGGGGTGGGTTCGACCATGTTCATCCTCCTCGCAATATGCGTGACGTTTGCACGCATATTGGTACGATACCAAATTGCGTGCATAAGTCACGTACTATGTGGGGATGCCGACACCGTCCCCGGGTGAACGCGTCGCCGACCAGCTGGGCCGGCTGTTGCTGCGCAGCACCCGGCAGAATCTGTATCAGCGCCTCGTCCACGACGTCGCCGACAGACTGGACGCCACCACGTATCCGGTGCTGTCCGGCCTTGGGCGGCTTGGTCCGGCGACCGCCACCCGGCTGGCGGCGGTCATCGGGGTGGACCGTTCGGCCACCACCCGCTACGCCAGCAAGCTGGAACGTGCCGGCTTGGTGGCACGTCAGGCCGATCCCGACGATGCCCGCGCCACCCTCCTGGCGCTCACACCGGCGGGCCACAGCGCGCTGGCGGCGACCCGCCGGGCGTTGGCCGCGGAGATCGGTGCGGCCTTGACGAATTGGCCGGAGGGCGAGGCGGAGGCGTTCGCCGCGGCATTGGAGCGGTTTACCGACCTCCTCGAACGGCCCGACCAGTGACACCGCGAGCCCCTTCCGCTCACACCGAACTGTTTGTGGATTCACCGACCTCTTGGTGAGATACCCGGGTGGGGACGCGCGGGGTCGTTTCGCGATGGTTGGTCGCCAGACCGACGATGCGGATCGGTGTTCCCGTCGCGGCGGTGGCCCTCGGCGTCTCCGGCATCTTCGGCGGGCTCGATCCCGCGCGCCTGACCGACCGGCTCGACAAGGCCGACCCCGGCAGCGAGGTCACCGTCGATCCGTTCGCCCTGACCGTCGAACAAGCGGTCGTGGTCGACGAGATCAAGGGCGTTGCGCCCAGGCCGGATCCGGGACACCACCTGATGGTGTTGCTGGTCACCGCCGAGAACCGGAGCAACGCATCGGTGGGCAGCTACCTGCTGTTACCGGCGTCCCGGGCGACGTCGTTTGAGAACCGCAGCCTGGTCGTGCTGGACGACCGGCTGGCGCCGCGGAACGCATCGGCCTACGACGCCGACTCCGATGTCGCCGTCGCGGTACTGAACCCGGGCCTGACCTACCGGCTGGCGCTGGTCTGGGAGTTCGGCGGGCCGGTGCCCGAACAGCTGCCGCTGGGTTTGGCCAAGCTGACCTACCGCGGCGTCACGATATCCCCCGACGAGTTGCTCTGGCAGGATCCCGAGGCCACCGCGACCCTCACCATGCCCGTTCGTGATGCGACCAAGGGGGCGATATGACCTGGCCGGCCCGCATCGGCATGGGTGTCGCCGTGCTGATCGCGCTCGCGGTCGGGCAGACCGTCGATTCGGCGCTGCCCGTGGAGGCCACCGACGTCCGGCCGTTCGTCCATGCCGGTGGGATCGGCGACCGGATTCGGCTGGCATATGCCGACGTCACGGCCGACGCCGTCCGGACGGCCCGCACCCTCGACACACCGCAGGGCACGGTCGGCACCCCCGGCAGGTGGCTGGTCGTCGATCTCACGGTGGTGGCCAGGGGTCGCCCGCTCCACAAGCCGGGCGTCAGCTTGCGGGACGGCAAAGACCGCGCCTTCGCCATCGATCCCCGATCCGGATACAGCTGGGAGTCCGCACCGACCGGGGTGCCGTGGCGGGTGCAGGTCCCCTTCGAGATGCCCGAGGACGGGTTGGCCGGCGCGACCCTGGTGTTCACCCGCAACGGTCTCGACGACCGCCGCGACGATGTGGCGAGGATCGACCTGGGCATCGGATCCGATGACGTGGCCGACCTCCGGGCTACCGGTGCGACGATGGAGATCACCCCGGCCCGGATGGCGACGTCGTGACCGCCTGGCTGCGGCGCAACCGCTGGGGGTTGCTGGCCCTGCCGGTCACGCTGATACTCGCCGCCGGCGCCAATGCCCAACGGATCCATGACTATTGGTGGGACCAAGATCTGCGACGGGCGGCCGTGACGGGCGATCAGGGCCAGTGGGTGACCTGGTCGGACACGTTCACCGACGCGACCGGCGACAGCACCAGGACCGTCACGGTCAAGGTGACCGGTTCGGAACCGGCCGATCGGGCCGACGAGTCGGGCCAACCCACGCCGCTCGGCCTGCCCGCCGAGGTGACCGGGCGCGCGGTCACCATGGATTTCCGGGCCGCGCCCGATCAGGTGCTGTACGGGTGCCGACTGGCCCTGGTCGACGACGACGGCAACCGCTATGCGTACCGCCCGGTCGTCAACAACGTGTCCCAGACGATGTTTCCCTGCGTGCCCGACGAGCACCCGGGCCCGCGCCCGTCGATCACGGCCGGAGAACCACGAACCGTGTGGCCGGGAGAGGAACGCCCACCGCGGTGGAGCACCCGGCCCGTGGTCGTGGTGCCTCGAGAGGCCAGGATCACCCAGGTACTGCTGTGGTGGGAGGAACCGGATTATCTTGCGGTGCAGCTGAACTGACCGGCCGCAGCATCCGGTCGACGCCCGCGGCCAGCAATGCGGCCAGCACGGTCAGCATCAGCGCGTCCTCGATCGCCCCCTCGACCGGCGCCCACGCCACAAAGGTGTCACTGTCGACCGGTCCGACCACGGCACGCCAGACGAAACTGACCAGATACGGCACCCGCAGCGCCAGCAGCGAGGCCAGCCCGAACAACAGCATCGGAACCAGCCCTGCCCTGATCATCATCCGCAGCCCCGCGAAGAAGGCCGTGAACCGCGATGTGACGTCGTCGGCGAGGCCCGCGACGGCGCTGGCGACCGGTTTCGGCACCACCTTGGCCCGGCTCAGCCACGGGTGTTCGAAGTTCGGGGCGGGCGCCACCTTGTGGCCGAGCACCACGGCGCCCACGGTGATCCAGGCCAGCGGGACGATCACCACCACGTCCAGCGAGCTGAGCACGTGGGTCAGCCAGGTCATCCCGGTCCGCACCGGGGCACCGAACGGGCCGAGGTGTTCCACCGCGGCGTCGTAGACCTCGGTGGCCCGCGCGACGACGACCCGGCTCTGCAGCCAATCGGTGACCGTGGCCTTCTCCCGGTCGATGTAGCCCGCGGCGTTGGCCGACCAGTACACCTCGACGAGCGCGCCCATGATCGCGAATCCGAGGAACCGCCAACGCTTCTCGGCCCGGCCCAGGGTGAATCGCAGTACCCAGGCGGCCAGCACCAGCCCGACCACCAGGTACCAGCTGTTGATGAACACCCGGCTGAAGTCCGGCCCGGTGCCGGTGGCGTACAGATCGATCTGGTTCAGTTCGTCGACGCCCGCCTCGTTGAGGAACTGTGCGACGTCCTCGGTCAGCAGTCCGGCGCTGACATACACCGCGAAGAACGGCACCACCATCGACGTCGTCACGTCGATCAGCCGCCGTTCCCGTCCGGTGGTGGCATCCGGTGGTGCCAGGCTCGACGCGACCCGGTCGGTGTTCGTCAGATCGTGGCGCAGCACGTGCAGCATCGCGATCATCGCGACCAGGAAACCCAGCGGCGCCAGAATGACCAGCCCGTGGCCCAGCCAATTGACGTGGTCGCTGACCTTGACCGCGGTCCACAGCGCGGCCCCGCGGAACGCCATACCCAACAGGGCGATACTGAGCAGCACCGGCCAGTGCCGGACCAGCAGCCGGCCAGCCCCGAGCAGTACGTCGAGGGCATCTCGCACGAACCCCCGCGCAGATTCCACCACGACAGCGTACTGAGGGAGCGCGGTCCATTATGGAATCCATGGAATCGACCCGGGTGGACCGCTGGCTGTGGGCGGTCCGGCTAACCAAGACCCGACCGGATGCCGCCGTCGCGTGCCGAGGTGGGCACGTGCGGGTCAACGACCGGCCGGCCAAACCGGCCACCACGGTCTCCCCCGGTGACGAGGTGCGGGCCCTGGTCGGCGACCGGACCCGCATCGTCGAAGTGGTGCGGGTGATCCAGAAACGCGTCGGCGCGGCCGACGCCGTCACCTGTTACCTCGACCGGACCCCCGCGCCTGCGCCAAGCACCGCGGTGCCGGTCGCGGTCCGCGACCGCGGCGCCGGGCGGCCCACCAAGCGGGACCGGCGGATGCTGGACCGGTGGCGCGCACGCCAAACCTGAACGTCCGCAAGCCGGTTCGAGCAACGCGGATGTGACGCTTCCCACAGCGAAGAATTCGCGAAAGCCGCCCGCGCGGGAATAAAAACCGCTCCGACGACAGTTCAACCGACACGTGCCGCACCCGAATCCGTTGATGAACTGCCCACGTACGGCGTGCGAACGTCGCGCCCTTCCGACAGCCATCGACGGGCGGGCCTGATGCGTCAAGGCCCCCTCGCCGGGCGGTATCCAGCCGTGGCCGCGATGGTCACCCTCGCGTTGATTCCGTACCTGGCGCTGTCCGCGGCGATCGACCCGCTGATGCCGATCATCTCCGAGCAACTCCACATGAGCCCGCAGGCGCTGAGCCTGAGTTCGGGCCTCGGCAATGCCGCCTACGCCGTGGGTACCGTCCTCGCCGTCCAATTCGCCCAGCATCTGCCCCAACGCCGGATGCTGCTGCTCTACGCGGTCGTGCTGGTGGTGGGTTCGGTGCTGGCCGCGGCGGCTCAGAGCCCCGGCATGTTCGTCGGCGGACACATCCTGCAGGGGCTGGCGACCAGCATGTTGCTGATCGCTGCCGCCCCGCCGCTGACCATCGGTTTCCCGAAAGACAAACTGCGCCACACCGCGGTGATCATGAACATGTGCGTGTTCGGTGCCGTCGCGCTCGGCCCGTTCATCGGCGGCGTGCAGGCCGAGGCACACGCCTGGCGCCCGCTGTTCTGGATCGTGGCCGCGATCGCCCTGACCGCGCTGGTGATGGCCGCGCTGACCTTCGACGACGCCCCACCCGCCGATCTCGACGCCCCGCGCGACCTGTGGGCCATCGGCCTGGCCTCGGTGGGATGCGCGGCCGCCTTCATCGGCGCCGCCCAGCTGACCACCCACGGCTTCGGCGATGCGGCGGTCTCGGCGCCGATGTTCGGCGGCCTGCTGCTCATCGTGGTGCTGGTGGTCTACCAGTTCCGGGCCCGTCGCCCGCTGCTGACCATCCGGACCATGCTGACCAGTTCGATCCCGGTCGCCGGGGTCGGGGTCGCACTGTTCGCTGCCGCCGCGTCCGTGGCCGCGACCGCCCTGACCGCCCAGGTCTTCCTGCAGTCCTACAACCCGGTGCGGGTCGGGCTGCTGTACCTACCCGAACTCGGCGGCGCGATCGTCATGGCGTTCGTCTTCGGCCACGTCATCACGCGGCGTTCCATGCACTATCTGCCGTTGATCGGGATGGGGCTGCTGGCCGCGGGCATCGTGGTGTTTCAGCTGGCCATTCCGGCCAATCAGCCGCTGGCCCTGATCGCCTCGGCGCTGACCGGCCTGGCCCTGGGTGCCACGGTCGCCCCCGCCTTGTTCGTCGCCGGCTTCTCGCTGCAATCCAACAGCCTGCAACGGGTTTTCGCGATCATCGAATTGTTCCGGGCGGTGGCGGCGTTCATGGTGGCGCCGATCTTCGCCTACTTCGCCGCCACGGTGTCGACCGATCTCACCAAGGGCACCGGCGACGCCCTCTGGATCGGATTCGGTTTGGCGCTCGGCGGTGCCGTCTTCGGGGTGGCGGTCTACGCACTAAGCGGTGCCCGCCCGCAGCGCCCCGACCTGGACCAGTTCCTCGACGGCGACTCCCCGGCCTGGTACTCCCCGCCGTTGCTGGCCAAGCTCCGCTCCGATCTGCCGCCCCCGGCACCGTCGCCGGCGCCCACTGCCGCCGTCGCACCCGTTCTGCCCCGTAACGGCATGGGCGGGCCGGTGGTATTCGCCTACGACGGCTCCGACCTCGCGGCATACGCCATCGAGCAGGCCGCCGGTCAGCTGGCCCCCGGACGCACCGCCCTGGTGGTTTGCGTGTGGCAGCCCGTCGACGTCGGATTCACCCCCACCGGGCCCGATCACTTCGACGCCGACCAGGCCACCGAGGTTCGCCGGGCCGCCGAGTGCACCGCCGCCCATGGTGCGGCACTGGCCGACGCGGCCGGGTTCCGGTCCTGCAGCGTCGCCGTCGAAGCGGCGCCCACCTGGAAGGGCATCGTCGAGACCGCTCAGCGTCACGACGCCAGCCTGGTCGTGCTCGGCCCACACCGGCGCAGCGGACTCCTCGGGCACCTGGAGGGCAGCGTCGCCGCCTCGGTCGCCGCGCACTCCACCACCCCGGTGCTGGTCATCCCGCAGCCCGCGGCGGCCCAGGCCGCCTCGAACGCCTCCTGACCCGATTCACCACACCGGCGGCCATGGCAGGGTGGGTGTGGTGAGCGATGTCCTCGTCATCGGTTCGGGCTTTGCCGGGTTGTGGGCGGCGCTCGGCGCGGCGCGGCGCGTCGACGAACTCGGGGCACGCGCGGCCGGGGTCAAGATCACCGTGCTCACCGACCGTCCGTTCCACGACATCCGGGTCCGCAACTACGAAGCCGACCTGACCGACTGCCGGATCCCGTTGGCCACCGTCCTCGATCCGGTCGGCGTCGGTCACGTGGTCGCCGAAGTCACCGCCATCGACCCCGACGCCCGCACCGTCGCGGCCCGGAAAGACGGGCAGACAACCACATTCGGCTACGACCGGCTGATCCTGGCGGCGGGCAGCCGGGTGATCCGCCCGGACCTGCCCGGCCTGCGGGAGTTCGCCTTCGACGTCGACACGTTCGACGGGGCCGCCCGGCTCGCGGCCCACCTCGACGGGTTGGCGGCCGACCGGCACCGACCCGGTGCCGGCACCGTCGTGGTGGTCGGTGCGGGTCTGACCGGCATCGAGACCGCGTGCGAGCTGCCGGGGCGGCTGTCGGCGATCTTCGCCGGCGCGGTGACACCGCACGTCCTGCTGGTCGACCACAATCCCGCTGTCGGCTCGGATATGGGTGCCTCGGCACGCCCGGTCATCGAGACCGCCCTGTCCGACAACGGGGTTGAGACACGCACCGGGGTGGGCGTGACGGCCGTCGACGCCGATTCGGTGACCCTGTCCTCCGGCGAGGTGGTGCCCGCAGCGACCGTGGTGTGGTGCGTCGGGATGCGGGCGAATCCGCTCACCGCACAGTTCCGGGTCCCGCTGGACCGGTTCGGCCGGCTGCCGGTTGACGACCAGCTTCGCGTCGTCGGCGTGCCCGACGTGTTCGCGGCCGGTGATGTGGCCGCCGCGATGATGGACGACGAGCATGTCTCGGTGATGTCGTGTCAGCATGGCAGGCCGATGGGCCGCTACGCCGGCCACAACGCGATCGCGGACCTGACCGGCGAGCCCATGCTGTCGCTGAAGATCCCGTGGTACGTCACGGTTTTGGATCTCGGCCCGGCGGGCGCGGTCTATACCGAGGGGTGGGACCGGCTCGTCGTCGCGACCGGTGCGGAGGCCAAGGCCACCAAGACGACCATCAACACCGCGCGGATCTATCCGCCGCTGACCGGCGACCGGGATGCGCTGCTCGGCGCCGCCGCACCCGATCTGCAGGCCCGCCCCGCGCGGGGCCGGTGAGCTAGGGGTCCCTGCGTTGCCGGAACGCCCGACGGTAGGCGGCCGGCGTGGTGTGCACCGCGGCGTGGAATCGGCGCCGCAGGTTGGTCGCCGATCACAGCCCCACCCGGGTGGCGATGGCCTCGACCGGCAGATCGGTCTCCTCCAGCAGGGCCCTGGCCGCGTTGATGCGTTGGGCGAGCAGCCAGCGTCCCGGGCTGGCTCCCAGCTGTTCGGCGAATCGGCGGGTCAGGGTGCGCGACGAGATGTGCAGATGATCGGCCATGTCTTCCAAGGCGATCGGTTCATCGAGCCGGTCCCCCACCCAATCCAGCAGATCCGCAAGGGAGGGCGGCGGATTCGTCGCCGAGGGATGCGTCGCGTACTGGGCCTGGCCGCCTTCCCGATGCGGAGGCATCACCAGATGGCGGGCCACCTGTGCCGCGTAACCGGCGCCGTGGTCGGCGCGCACCAGATGCAGGCAGAGGTCGATTCCGGCACCGGCGCCGGCACTGGTGGCCAGGTCCCCGTGGTCGACGTACAACACATCGGGATCGACCTGGATGCGCGGGAACCGCGACTGCAGTTCGGTGGCCGCCGCCCAGTGCGTGGTGGCGCGCCGTCCGTCGAGCAGACCGGTCTGGGCGAGCGCGAACACACCGCTGCAGATCGTCGCGATCCGGCAACCCCGCCGGTGCGCGGCGCACAGGGCGCGACGGACGGCGGCCGAGATGGGAGCCTGCACGGGCCGCCAGCCCGGTAGCACGATGGTGTCGGCCTCCTCGAGGGCGGACAGTCCGGCCGAGACGGTCATGCCGAATCCGCTCGTGGTAGCGACCTCACCCGGCGTCTCCGCACACACCGTGAGCTCGTAGCGGACCGGCACGGGATGCCGGTGGGTCCCGAAAACCTCTGTGACGCACGCGAGTTCGAAAAGGCCCTGGGGCGGGTGGACCATCGCCACCACGCGGTGCCTGCGAGCAGCCATGGCCTGATAGTACCTATCAGTGTCTATCCAGACACTGAGCGCCGTGACCGGCCGCTCGACCATGGACAACGTGACCGAAACACTCAACGGACCGAACATGCCGGGCTACACCTGGGCCTCGGTCGCCCGGACACCGACCACGGAGCTGTTCCCCGGCATCCGGCTACGGTCGCTGTGGTCGGGCGAGGACGGCGCCACCGCACACGTGCTCGAGATGGACCCCGGCACCTGCTGGGAGGGCACCGACGTGCACCAACCCGGCCCGGAAGAGGTCTACGTCATCTCCGGAACCTTCAACGACGGTGTCCGCGATTACCCGGAAGGGTCGTTCATCCACGCGCCCGCGGGATCCTGGCACATCCCCCAGACGGCAACCGGCTGCACACTGTTCGTGTTCTACCCGCAGGGCTAACGCCGAGATTCACATCAGGGACAGATCGGCACCCGATCTGTCCCTGATG
>NZ_JBSFPX010000231.1:0-10066 GCF_053588415.1 Mycobacterium sp. NPDC003449 | reverse complement strand
AACCTGCCATGACTCCATCCTTCACAAGAGATGAAGCCTCCGGACTCACCGGGGCGATTCAGGTGTTCTTCTACACCGGCACTCACGTGTGCTGCTGTACGCTTTGCCATGGCGACCATGTCTGGGACATTCGCCCCGGCAAGCGCCAGCGCATCGAGGGACGGCGCGCATGCCGCGACTGGCAGCGCGACTACTGACCACGTACCCCGTTCACTCGTGGGGGGAGCGGTGGCGTCCGGGGGTTCCGGTGCCAAGCGATACCGCATCCGTGACGACGGGTGTCGACCGCGACGCTCCTGACACTGCCGGGGACCTCGCCGACCGTGAAGGTCCCACTGAGCGTGTTCGCGCTGCAGCCCAGGACCACGGAGGGGACTGACGAGCGTTCCTTGTGATTGGATTCGCACATGTCTGTCTCGTCGTTGCCCGGCGCGGTGCAGCGTGCCGTGCTGGTGAAGACGGCGGGCGGCGAAGGCGTCCTCTTCTCACCGACCAACGGCCCTCGCTCCGTGGAGCTGGGCCGGTCCTGGTCGATCGGGCTGCGGGCGGCGGTGCGGGTACCGGTCGTCTGGTCCACCGCCGATCCGCGATCCTTTGTGCTGGTCGACAATCCGGCACACCCGGTATCGCCGCCGCCCGCCATTCCCGGCGTCGCATACGTCGCGTCGACACCCGCCGTGCTGCCCTCGCCGGTGGAACGCGCATGCCAGTCCCCAAGCGTCGAAGACTATCTCGCCCTCCTCGAAGCCGGTGGCAGCTCGCACCTCGAAGACACCACCATCCCAATGCTGTTGCAGGCATTCGCCTTACGCGCAGAGCAGCTGAGTGCACACGAATTCGACCGCATCATTCGACTCAGTGCGGAGGTCGACGACGCGCTGATCGACAAGGTCCGCCAAATCGGCCCCGGCATCGAATATTCGGCGATGCCGCTCTATGAGAGCATCAAACGCTTTCACCACCCGAACCTTCGCGGCGAACGACTGCTCAACACCGCCTACGTCGCAGCGGCACATATCGATTCGACGCAGGGCGAACGTGGCGGCGTGCTCCGGCGACGGATGGCGAAACGGATGGCCGACCCGCCCATCGCCGAGGCCGTCGCCACCGCGCTGCGCCCCTGGGCCACCGTGTGCGGCCCGTTGCCCGGAGCCGAGATCGCACCGGCCAAAGATCCGGTTGCGCCGTACTCGGCCCGCGATGAGCAGGCGGTCGGCATGCCCGAATCCGTAGCGCCTGCATCACCATCGCCACCACCGAACCGCCCGACCCGGCGGCGAGAACCGGCACCGCGGCCGCGCAGCAGCGTCCCACCCCCTGACAACACGACACCAAGGCAACGCTGGTGGCGACGCCGCCGCCCCAGCACAGCGGCCGCCCTGATATGGGAATCGAGCGTCGACCGTCACGACGCCGTACTGCGCGACTACCTGCCGTTCGAGATCGACCCGCAGCTCATCCTGGCCTACCCGGCGGCCGTGGACGTGCAGGTATCGGCCACCCGAACGTTCCACGAAGCCGCCGGACACGCCAACGCGCTACGCACCGAAACCGGGCCATCCGACGCCGGGCACGCCGACTCGTATCGGCTCGCCGTCGGCGCGCTGGAAGCCGCTTGGACCGAGGCCGAGCGCCATGCGCGCAGCGTCGGACGCGGTTACCTGGATCAGGACCGGGCGCGGGGCTTGGAGCGCATCTCCGCGTTACTCACCCACGCCGACGCAACTGAAGGGGCCGAAAGCGACAGCTACCGGAACCGCGCCGCCGAATTGCTGCGGTCACAGCCGATCCACCGCACCGCCCGCGCCCAAAACAGCCTCGACCACGCCCTCCGCGCCCAACTCACCGACGGCCAACCGCACGTTAAGTGAAGTCAACCGACGTATTTAACTTCACTTAGGCATATAGGTGAAGTTAAGCTGGGACGATGGCTTCACTTCGCCCCGTCACCTACGAGAACGTTCGGTGGGAACCGCAGGGAACGCAGTATGCGGGCGGAGCGTGGCCCAGGTACGGCACCTATCACCCCGCCGTGCCGGCCGCCGTCGCCGACTTGATCCTGGACTTGCCGCCGGCCGTGTCGGCAGACGCCGAGTCCGCCAGCCGCGAGATCACCCGATTCGACGCCGAACTCGGCGGTGGAATCGCACCGTTTGCCGCGGTCTTGCTGCGGTCGGAGTCCGCCGCAAGCTCGCAGATCGAGAACTTGACCGCATCGGCCCGCGCCATCGCCGAGGCCGAACTGCCAGGTGGCAAGGCCAAGCGGAACGCCGAGATGATCGTCGCCAACACCGCGGCGATGCAGGCAGCGGTCGCCCTGTCCGACACCGTCGACGCCGAGGCCATCCTGGCGATGCACCGGGCATTGATGGTCAACGAGCCACGCCATACGCCAGGAGAATTCCGAACCGAACCAGTGTGGATAGGCGCCGGTTCCACCCCCATCGGCGCAACCTTCGTCGGCCCGCGCCACGAGGAGATCCCCGGCGCGATCGGCGACCTGATCGCCTTCGCGCGGCGTGCCGACGTTCCCGCGCTACCGCAGATCGCGGTCAGCCATGCGCAGTTCGAGACCATTCACCCCTTTACCGACGGAAACGGCCGCACCGGCCGCGCGGTAGTACAAGCCATGCTGCGCAACAAGGGCCTGACGCGGCAGGTGACGGTGCCGGTCTCGGCCGGACTGCTCGCCGACACCGATGCCTACTTCGCGGCGTTGACCAGCTATCGCGACGGTGACGCCGTACCGATCGTCGAGCGCTTCTCGCAGGCCACCGTCCTGGCAATCACCAACGGGCGTCAACTGGTCGCCGACCTTCGCGATATCCGAAAGACCTGGAATGACCTGATCACCGCGCGGTCCGACTCCACGGTGTGGAAGGTCGCCGAATTGCTGATCCGCCGCCCGGTGGTGAACGCTGCGCTGCTGGCACAGGAGCTGGGTATCGAGTCCACCAACGCCCACCGCTACCTCAACCCGCTCACCGAGGCGGGAATCCTCGTCGAGACGACGAACGGGCCCCGCAACCGGATATGGCGTTCACCCGACGTGCTCGCCGCGCTGGACTCGTTCGCCGAACGCGCGGGGCGACGGGGCTGACCGGGCGTTATCGACGGGCATCCTACGATCGGTCGGTATGAGCAAGCTCGCTTTGATCATGGCGTTCGCGGCAACCGTCGCGGCCGCCCCGGTAGTGATGTCCGCACCGGCCGCGGCTGCGCCGTGCCCCGATGTCGAGGTGGTGTTCGCCCGCGGCACCAACGAACCCCCGGGCATGGGCAGCGTCGGCGGTCCGCTCGTCGACGATCTGCGCGCCCGGGTGGCGCCACGCACCGTCGACGCGGCGCCGGTCGACTACCCGGCCAGCAACGACTTCAACCACAGCACCCCGGCCGGTGTCGACGCGGCGCGGTCACTCATCGAGTCCATCGCGGCCGACTGCCCGAAGACGAAGATGGTGCTCGGAGGCTACTCTCAGGGCGCGGCGGTGATCGAACTGGCCGCCAACGAGGCATCCCGGCAGACCGCTGATCATGTGGCGGCCACCGCACTGTTCGGGACGCCCCGAACCAGCTTCGCCAAAACCCTCGCCGGGAGACCGCTGCCTGCCCTGGCCTCGGCGTACGCCGCCAACTCCATCGACCTGTGCAACGAGGCCGACCCGATCTGTTGGGAAGGCGGCTGGGACATGGGTGCTCACGTCTCGTATGTGCAGTCCGGAAAGGTCGCTCAGGCAGCCGATTTCGCCGCCGGCAAGCTCTGATCCGGCAAAGGCTCAGCGGAGCACGCGGTAGCGCAGATGGGCGACCCCGGGCGCTTCGAGCGTCCGCTCCAACTCCAGGCGAGGAGTGCCTGCCGCGAACCCGTCCAGTAGTCGCTCGCCCGAGCCGAGGATGACCGGGTTCACCTGCAGGTCGATCTCGTCGACGATGCCGGCCGCGATCGCCTGGCGGCCGCACGACGCACCGCCGGCGATGGAGATGGCCCGATCGCCGGCGACATCCACGGCCCGGGCGTACGCGGACTCGATGCCGTCGGTGACGAAGTGGAACGTGGTGCCCTTCAGCTCGATCGGGTCACGCGCATAGTGGGTCAGCACAAACACCGGGCAGTGGTACGGCGGTTCGTCACCCCACCAACCCATCCAGTCCGAGTCACCCCACTCACCGCGGATGGGGCCGAACATGTTGCGGCCCATAATCGTCGCGCCCATGCCATCGAGCATCTCGCCGACCACCTGCCGGTTGACGGGATGGTCTTTGTCGGGGCCGAGGTGCCAGCCGTGCAGCTGGTCACCGCCGACGCCCAGGGGGTGCTTTTCGCTCTGGTTCGGGCCGGCGACGTAGCCGTCGGCCGAGATCGACATGGACAGGTTGGTACGTGGCACGGTGATCCTCCGGTTCGCGGGGTGGCATAAGAGCAGACCACGGAGACCGTGAGAAATCATCGTCGGTCCTCAGCGCACCGCGACGCCGGGGCCGAGAGAGATGCCCATGGCGTACCACAGCACGAAGAATCCGGTCCACGCGACGAAGACGGTGAGGGAGACGGGAACCGTGAAGGAGAGCATCGTGCCGATGCCCGCGCCTCGGCGGAGTTGCTGGACAAAGCCAAGGGCGAGCACGAAGTAGGCGTGCATCGGCGTCACGCAGTTGGTAACGGAGTCACCGATCATGAACGCGACTGTCGCGGTCTCGGGTGCCAACCCGAGGTACATCGCGAGCGGAACCACAATTGGCGCGAGCAGCGACCACATCGCGGTGCCACTGGTGACGATCATGTTGAGAAAACTGACGGCGAGCACGATGCCCAGCAGAATGACGAGATGGGGCGCCTGGGCCGAGCGCAGGATGTCGGCCAGGTTGACCGTGATGAGCGAACCGATCCCGGTCCATTTGAAGTAGGCCAAAAACTGCGAGACGGTGAAGTACAGGACGAGAACCGGCGTCATCGTCTTGAGCCCTTCGGCCATAACCCCGGGAACGTCGGCCAGCGTCGGCACGGTGCCGGTCGCGCGGCCGTAGGCGAACCCCACCGCGGCGAAGAACAGCGACAAGAAGAGCGACACGTTGCCGATCACCAGTGACTCGACGATGCCGCCGCCCTCGCCCAAGAAGGGGGAGCCGGGCAACAGCAATCCCACGACGCCCAGCGCGTAGAGCGCCGCGACGATGCCGGCATTGCGCATCCCCCGGCGCTCGACCGGGCTCAATCGCACGTCGTCTGCTTCCGGATCGTCGTTGTCGGGCAGATGGCGAGCCGAGGAGAACAGAGTGTCCGCGATCTGATCGTCATCGCCCGGGCCGGACAGTTCCGGCCGCTTCGCCAGCACCCGGTCGACTACCAGGGCGATTGCCGTGGCGAGCACCAACGATGACGCCGCGCTGAAGAAGTACGTCGCCAACGGGGTGATGGTGTAGCCAGGGTCGACGGTTTTGGCGGCGACGTCGGACAGCGCGGAGCGTAGCGCGTCCGACGGGGTAACCAACGGGCTGGCGTTGAATCCGACCGAGGTCGCGACATAGGCGACCATGACGCCCAGGACGGGGCTCCGGCCCGCCGATCGAAACGCCAGGGCGCCAAGGGGAATCATGACGAGGTACGCGGCATCGCCCATGACATGCGAAATCATCGCCGCAAACGCGACGGCGAAGGTGAGGTATCGGCCGGGCAGCCGACCCACCGTGATCCGCAGCAGTGCGGTGATGAGACCGCTGCGCTCGGCGACGCTGACACCGAGAACGATCACGAGAATGACTGACAGCGGGGGAAACTCCGAGTAGTTCGTCAGCGCCGATTCCACGGCGTGCGTCGCTCCGGCGACGCTCAGCAGGTTCTGGACCTCTACGGTCTCGCCGGTGTTGGGAAGCACCGCCGAGGCGCCGACCGCCGCAAGGATGGAGCTCGCCACCGCGAGGAGCATGGTGAGGATGACGAAGAGCCAGAAAGGGTGCGGCAGCCGGTTTCCCGCTCGTTCGATGGTGCCGAGTGCCCGGAACAAGCGGCCCATCGACGGTGGCGTGCCTGCGTCGGCCCGGCGGGTGTCGGTGGTCATGACGTATACACCTCCAGCGTGTGGCGGGCCACGGCGTCCGCGTCGACCTCGACGCCCAGACCGGGCCCGTGCGGGACGAGTAGTTCACCATCACGCAGTTCGGGTTCGGGGCCGGCGAGCTCACTGCGCAAGACCAGATGCGGGAAGAGCGACGCGGGGGCGTACTCGACGTAGGACACCACCGGATTGGCCGCGGCGAGCTGAAGCGATGCTGCGGGGGTCAACGTGGTTGCGCACAGCGAGAAGGTCGTGACGCGCCTGCCGCGCCTACCGGCTTCCCGACACACGCGATCGGCTTCGACCAGCCCGCCGACGTGCGGTCCGGGTTGCACGATTGACGCGTCGCCGAGATCCATTGCGGCGACGAACCGGTCAGCACTCTCCATGCTGCCGCCTGCGGCGATCGTCATGCCGGTCTCGCGATGCAGAGCCGCCGAGAGTTCGAAGGCCTCCGGGGCAAACGGATCCTCCAGGAACTCCACACCCAGCGACCGGTACGCGAGCGCAGCGGTACGTGCCGACGCCAGCGTCTTCCAGCGGTAGACATTGTCGACGAACAACGGTGTCTCGTCGCCGACGTGCGCCCTGACCTCCTCCACAAGCCGGACGGCCTCGGCCTCGTCGGTGTTGAAATCCGTGGCCTCGATCTTGAAGGCGCGGTAGCCGTAGTCCGTTGCGCGGTCGATGTCGTCCTTCGCCTTCTGCACCACGTGGTCGAATGACCCCCGGTTGTAGACCGTGATGTAGACCGGTACCGAGGCGCGAGCCGGCGTGCCGTCGCCGTCGAGCAAGTGGTGCGCGGGCACGCCCCTGAGCTTGCCGACAAGGTCCAGGATCGCCGTCTCCACCGCTCCGACGGCGACCCGACCCAGGCCGCTGCGTCCGCGGTTGACGGTGTTCGCCCGCAGCAGCGACACCAGACCCGCCGGGTCATCGAGCGGCTCGCCGAGCAGGGACACCGGTCCGCGGTCGCGGGGGTGAGCCGTCTCGGTCTCGACCAAGGCCTGGATGGCGGGCATGAGCCCATTGGTCTCGGCCCAGCCGCTGATGCCGACGTCACTTCGAACCTCGACGAGCAGCGCTTCGTCACGATAGACGTTGCGGGTCTCCGCCCACCGGGGCGACCTGACGGGATGGCAATGGATAGACGCGATTCGAGCGGTGGTGACCCCGTCCCTGACCTCGGTGTGAACGGGCTTCGTCGGGCTGCTCTGCATGACCACTCCTGGTGTATTGCTGGAACATCCACCATCGGCCGCGGCTCACGGATTCAGTAGACCCAAAGTGCCAAGGTCTTCCCTTAACTTCTGCTTAAGGCTCGTCGCTGGGCGGGTCCGGCGGCACGGCGACATAGGGGAGTAGCGAGCCGAAAGCACAGGTCAGGGTCTCGGCGGCCCGGGAGGCGTTCGAGGACGGTCGGTAGATCAGGTCGACGTCGACGCTCCAGGCGGGTAGGGCCACCGGCAGGAGCACCAACTCCTCACGGCGCAACTGGTCGGCCACGGCGAACTCGGCGATCAACCCGACGTAGTTCTTGTGGTGGATCAGGTGAACGATCGCGGTCGGCAGCCCGACAAACACAGTGGGGCATGCGGTCTCGCGGCGCGAGCGCCCCAGGAGGTGGCCGATCTCTACCGCGTCGGTGTGCCAGTGGTAGATCGCGATGGGCGACTCGCGAAGATCCTCGACCGACAGGGGGCCGTGCTCGAGCAGCGGGTGACCGGGGCGCACTACGGGCAGCATTCGCGACCTCGTCAGCCGCTCGCTGGTCAGGCTCCGTGGGACCACACCGTTGACGACGAATCCGAGATCGACGGTGCGATCGGCCACGTGATCGATGATGTCGACGGTGTCCTCGATCCGCCCGTTCGCCACCACGCCGGCGGCCGAAAGCACCTCAAGGGCAGGACCCATCAACGTGTTGCCCAGCGACGCAGGTATCGCCAAGGTGATGGCGTCGTCGATTGCCGTATGCAGACTGCGACGGGCTTGGCTCAGGACGTCCAGACAGCTTTTCGCATATGTTCGGAACTGGCTGCCCGCCGCGGTGGTAAACGACCCCCGGGCGGTTCTTCGTAGCAGCTGGACGCCGACCTTACGTTCGAGGGCGGCGATCCTGGTCGACACGGCGGGTGAGGACATCCTCAGCTCTTGGGCCGCCCCTGCGATGCTTTCGTTGCGGATGACGGCGAGGAAGACCTCCAGGTCAGCGACTTGAATGGACTCCATCCCCACGACTTGACCTTAACAACGACGCTTCCCCCGCGACCGAAATCCGGACCTGAGTGCACCTCGCGGCTACGCCTGGTCTGCGCGTGACAGGGCGGCTCGAGGGCAGTCGGCGATCGCCTGCTCGACGAGGGGCTCCTGCTCGGCCGGGACGGGGTCGGCGGTCACCACCGCGTACTCGTCATCGTCGAGTTCGAACACCGCCGGCGCGATCTTCACGCAGAAGGCATTGCCTTCACAGCGATCACGGTCCACTACGACACGCATGCTTGCTCCTTCAATTGACGTTGTGTCACGTCCCGGGCCGCGGGACGCTAGGAGGAGTCCCGCTCGTGGGCCCCGGCGGGAGCCAGGTGGGCGACACACAGGTCGGGCTCGACGAACGGGTCGAGCCCATCCACCGTGACCGGCGCCCGCATCGCGGTGAGCGCGCCCTGCATGAGGCCCAGGTGCACGGAGCAGATCACCTCGCCGTACTGTTCGGCCAGACTCTGGAAAGGGCAGTGCCGCAACCGAATATTCCGTGCCCGCCGACCGTCGACGGGTTCGGGCTCGAAGCCCAGCTCGGTGAGCAGTTCGACCAGTCGGGTCACGGTGCGGGTTCTCGTCGGAGCGCCCTGCGACGGCGAAGACGGCACCAGGGCTTGGCTTGTCGAGCGGCCCAGTGTCGTGGCGATGCCGGCGGCCTCGGGTTCGCGGGCGACGTATCCGGTCAGGATGTCGGCCAGCAGTTGATAATTCGTGGGTCCGCCGGGGTCCATCCGGCGGCTGGCGCGAAACAGGATCGGGGGACGGCCCGGACCCGCGGAGTCACCGGGAACCTGCTCGATGCGGCCGGCGCGCAGCAGCGGCTCCAGGTGAAACCGGACCGTATTCGGGTGAACCCCGAGCTCGTCGGCCACGCTGGCGATGCTGCGCGGCTCGGCCGAGGCCCGAAGCAGTCCCAGGATGGCTTCGCGGCGTCCGGGCTGCTCCGTCCCCGGCTGACGTGGCGCTCCGTCGGCGGGCATCAAACCCCCTGGGGTGGCGGCACGGCGTTCGCACGGGGCTGTCCGATCACGTACGTCATGCCGATGACATTACTCCAAAAATTCCTTGTAATAAATGTGGTCGGTCCACTTACCGCACACTATTTACCGGGCTATAGTGCGTTAAATAAGAAGCTGGTGGGAGTGGTGGAGATGGCCCTTAGCGCTGTTGCCGAGCTGACGCCGACCCGTCCGTTCCCGCCCGGCCGCGGGGTCAGGGGTTCGTTCGTGTACCGGGTGGTGACGACCACCGACCCCAAGCTGCTCGGCATCATGTACACGGTCACCTCGATCGCGTTCTTCCTGGCCGGTGGCCTGATGGCGCTGCTGATGCGCTCGGAACTCGCCGCGCCCGGTTTGCAGTTCCTCTCCAACGAGCAGTACAACCAGCTGTTCACCATGCACGGCACCATCATGCTGCTGCTGTACGCCACCCCGATCGTCTTCGGATTCGCCAATTGCATTCTGCCGCTTCAGATCGGCGCGCCCGACGTGGCGTTCCCTCGGCTCAACGCGCTCAGCTACTGGCTGTATCTGTTCGGTGCGTTGGTCACCGTCGCCGGGTTCGTCACCCCGGGCGGTGCCGCCGACTTCGGCTGGACCGCCTACGCCCCGCTCAGCGACGCGATCCACTCACCCGGCCCGGGCGGCGATCTGTGGATCATGGGCCTGGCCGTCGCCGGTCTCGGCACCATCCTGGGCGCGGTCAACATGATCACCACCGTGGTCTGCATCGTCGACTCCATGCGCCAG
>NZ_JBSFPX010000230.1:0-10111 GCF_053588415.1 Mycobacterium sp. NPDC003449 | reverse complement strand
TGCGATCACGTGAACGATCTGCTCGATACCTACACGGGCTGAACGGCTCTCACAGCCCCTACACGCTCATGCCCGGCCATTGGCCACCAGGGCACAGCAAACGCTCGTCAGCGTGGCGCACAGGCCCAGCAATGGGCCGCCGAGCGTCGCTCACGGGGCCGTCTGATGCCAGGGCATCCACCCCGCCCCTATCGATCCTCACCAAGGGCGGCCAGCCCGTCTGACAGTCAGTGTGCTAGCAAAGAAATCTTGGTCAAATCACCCAGGATTGGCTCTCGCTGCTGGTCAGCACGGGTGCGGTTCATGTTGAACCTTACCTTTTCCGTACCTTTTGTATCCCTTTCTGTACCTTACGACTACCTTTTGGAGTGTAAATTGCCTCGTAAGAAAACCGCAGCCGAGAAGCTGCGGGAACAACTCACCCAAGCGCTGCGTCGCGTCTCCGAGGAACTCCACGGTGATCCTGATCGTCTCGATTGGGATGAGCGGGAACAACAGCACCTAGCCGCTGCGGAAGCTGCTGCCGATCTGGCCGATCTACTCGGTGTGCAACTGCTCGATCCCGAGCTGACCACGTCGCAGTTGATCAAGCTTGCCGCTGAGAGGCGTATTCAGCTCAAGTCGGTGACCGATCATGTCGGCGCCCTGTCGATCTGGGGCGAGATCCCGAAATCAGAGCGCCATGTGAAGGCAGGCCAGACCCGCATGAGGAGCGTCAAGTGACCTTTCAGAAGCCGAAGCCTGAACCTGATCTCACCGACGCCCCGTTGTGTCCCGACTGTGGTGCGGCGGCCAAGCCGAGCCGCGTCTACCCTTCGTCCCCTGAGCCTTGGCGGTGGCAGTTCCTGTGTTATTGCGAATTCAGGCATCTGTGACCTTCCAGAAGCCGAAGCCGACGAGCAAACGGCTACACCCCACGAACTGCGTCGAGTGCGGGTGCGTCCTTCCGACGCACATCCAGCATCCGGGTTTCGACGTGCCGCCGTCACCGTGGCGGGTCGATGAATGTCCCGGATGCTTTTTCGGCACCGACTAACCAACTAGGAGAACAGCTATGGCTAACAACGTTGACGACATCGCCCGTAAGTGGGCGGACAAGTTTCCGCCCGCACCGCCCGCCGAACCGGTCGTAGCGGAACCGGTAGAAGAGCCTGCCGTGTCCGACCATCACATCCCGAACGCGGGCAATCAGCCCGATGTGTCTGACGAGGTGCTGGCTGCCCTCGCTGCGCAGGGTCAGGGACCCGAAACATTCGACCAAAAGAACCAGCGGTTGGCGAAAATGCTCCAGCCGCAAACCCTCTGGAACTAGTAGGAGACCAATGTTTATCAACCGAATGAGCCCCAGTACCGAGTGGACCTCGCGGGTCGGCGCTATCCGTGCCCTGGCGGGGATCGGCATCGAGATGCCGCCGGAGTATCACGCCGTCCTGGAGCGTCACAAGGCGTTCACGGCGCTGCAGACACCGGTGCGGGACCGGCTCACCGAGGCGGTATTGGATGGCGGCGATGCTGACCTTGGCGCGCTGCGGGCCGGTGCCATCGCGGAGGGCGTCGCCACCAAGGAGCTGGCTGATCATGTTCAGGCTGCGGTGCGGGGCCGGTGTCGCCAGATTCAGGACTCCGTGGCGGCCGATCACTACGCCGAGGTTGCCCGCCAGTTTGACGTTGCTGCGGCAGCCTTCCAGAAAGCGCATGCGGTCATCTCCCCGGAGACTGATCCGGCGGATATCGTTGCCGCTGACGATAAGACCCGCAAAGCCTACCTGGACGGTAAGGCAGCGGCCGAAACGTTGTCGCGGTTGGTCCCGCTGCTGGGTATCGCCGCGGAACTTTGTGGCGCCGAACGGCCCCATGCTGGCGAACCGCAGTCCTCGAACGCTCATGTCACCGGCATCAACCAGCTGCAGTTGGGCTTGTGCGTCGACGCTGAGGGTGCGCATTGCCGCCGCCTCTGGGAAGCCTGGGATTCCGCCGGTGCGCAGACCGGCACCCAGTGGGCGGCGCTGGCTGAGCTTGACGGCGTGCAGATCCGCGCCGTTGATCTGGAGAGCTACCGGCCGCAGCGGACGCCGAAGCAGCTGCTTGAACGCCGCGAGACCGTCCATGATGGCGAGGTCATAGACCACGGCAACGGTACGACCCACACCCCGGCAGCCCGCACCATCACCCGCATCATCGACCCCGAGGACCAAGAGGTTCCCGCGTGGAACGATGTGGACGGCGCGTTCAAACCCGTGCAGCCGCCGGGCCGGATCGCCGATCCATTCGAGTCGCACGCCTAGACCCTGCATGAAAGAACCCGCGCCATCCTCTCTATGGCGCGGGTTCTTCTCGTTGTTACTCAGCGCTTGTCGGCCTCGTTTATCTGCTCCACTTCGTCGGCGGCAGCGGCCAGCGCTTCGGCTAGTTCCCGCGCCGCCTCTGGCAGGCTGGCGCCAGAGGCGGCGACCGTCGCGCACAGTTCAATCCGCCCCGTGGCACCATGCTGGACGCCCTCCACCCGCGCGTGAACGTCGGTCTCCGGCGAGCTGGTGAGTCTGCGGAACACCGCCTCGTCGTAGCAGTCGTGGCTGAAATTCGTTTCCCACGGCCCGACCTGCACGCCCTTCGGTTCCGGCCCGGCCCATGCGGCTTTGTGGTTGGCGATGATGTTTTGACAGGCGTGCCTGAGTGCAATATCGGCAAGCTCGGTGGGACTGTTTTTCGCCGCTTGCAATGCGGAGACCTGCTCGCGGGTTAGCCACTTTTCGTACTCCAGCCATTCCGTCATGTTGGCGATTGTGCGCGGAGATCTTGAATGCCAGTGGCGAATGGCAACAACTCACTGTCGGCATGGCGGTATCCAGATCAGCGCGCCACACTCCCGGCAGCAGTAGGTCCGATGGCCCGAATACCCCTCGGAGCACAAGCAGGGCATCCAGCCGACCAGCACCCGGTTAGGTCCTAGGCGGTGCCCGTTGGGGCAGCACTTGGGGGCGCGCTCGGTGAACATCTTCGAACAATAGTTCGATGGAACCGTGAACGCGTCACCGTGCGTCTAAACGGGGTATGCGTACGGTTCCCGAGATTGATGTAGAGCTGCGGATGGCCGCCGTGATCCGTTCTGCCTGCCGCCGAGGCGGTGATCCGCTGCCTGATATTGGTCGCGTGGATGCACTGCTTGATGAGCGCCTGACTGCACAACGAGAAACCCCCGGCTGATTGGCCGGGGGTTTCGGGTCGGTCGGGGTTCAGCTTGTTTCCGCTGCATCACTGAACACGGGCGTGGTCGGCGCATATCGCTCCCTGGCTGCATCGGCTTCGGCCTCGTTGACGGCCGCTGTCAGCGCTTCGGCCAGCAGACGGGCGGTGCCGAGGTCGAGGAATTCGCCGTCGATACCACCGATGCTGAGGTGGATCTCCCGCTTAATCCCGTCCTCGCGCTGCACCCCGTTGATTTCGACCAGCATCTCAGCGGAGCCGGTCGCCCAGCCAAGGTCGTCGTCCCGATGGGCTGGGATGGTCCAGGCGGTACCGAAGAACCGGCGCAGCGGCGCAACGCCATCGTGCTCCAGGCTCCAGCGGTCGACCTCGGTAGCGCCCGCCGGGTTGGGGCCATCCCAAGAGTCCAGGAATTCGGCAAGGATTACGTTCTGGGCGGCGTACCTGCGGGCCGCGCGCTCCAGGCGGTCGGGGGTTGCCGCAGGGTTGGTGGCCATCGTCTCCATGCTGTGGAGCTGGTCGGCGGTCAGTTGGTCGGTGTGGTCGCGCCAGTCGGTCATGGTCTGCTCCGTTCTGCCAGGTAGTACCCTCTAGTAACTACTCAGGCAGCTGGTGACGCCCGGGATGACCAACGGTCCGACCAGCCCGGTGCCGTCGCGGACCCGGACCGGCAGATGCGCCACCCGGGCCAGGTGCAGTTCGCGCAGCACCTGGGGTTCGGTGACGAGAAAGTCGGCCAGC
Organism: Mycobacterium sp. NPDC003449; assembly: GCF_053588415.1. Classification (NCBI taxonomy): domain Bacteria; kingdom Bacillati; phylum Actinomycetota; class Actinomycetes; order Mycobacteriales; family Mycobacteriaceae; genus Mycobacterium; species Mycobacterium sp. NPDC003449. The sequence goes on along the minus strand of NZ_JBSFPX010000230.1, from coordinate 6,166 downwards.
ACCACCAGATCGGTGCCGTCCGGCGGGGCCGCGGCGTGTGGGGTGGCCGCACACCGGACCCGCGCGCCCGAACAGCGCAGCGCGCCGGCCAGCAGGTCCGACAGGGGGCCGCGTCCGTGGATCCGGATCGACGCCGACCGGGTCCGCCGCGGCGGCGCGGCGAGCAGGCCGGCCCGGTCGAGCGCGGCGATCAGCTCCTCGACCGCCGACTCCGGCACGGCGCCCAACTGTGCGGCGGCCGTGTGCAATTCGGATCGCGTGGCGCCGCTCTGCACGGTGCGCAGCAGTTCGGCCAGCTGGGCCTGGGTCATGCCGTGCGGCGGCCGCACCAGCACCGCGCGCCGGGGATCCCAGCCCACCTGTACCGCGCCGTCCGGTCGAACCAGCACCGGGCGGTCGGCTGTGAGGACATAACGTGCCGCCATGCTGGGACTCTGCCACGGCGAGCGGGTGCGGCGTTCTAGTTATCCACAGGCGGGGATCCGTCGCCCTTGTCGCCCTTGTCGTCCTGTTCTTTCTCCAGGTCGGCGATCGCCTGTTCGAAGGCGGTGTCGATGCCGCTGGTGTCGCCGCCGATCATCCGGTCGATGAAACCGGCCGGTTCGTCCAGGTCGGACGCGCTCGGCAGCAGGTCGGGGTGCTGCCACACGCCGTCGCGGGTGTCGGCGCCGACCGCCTCGGTCAGCCGCTCCCACAGGGCCGCGGCCTCGCGCATCTTGCGTGGCCGCAGTTCCAGGCCGACGAGGGTGGCGAAGGTCTGCTCGGCCGGTCCGCCGGTGGCGCGGCGCCTGCGCAGCGTCTCGGCCAGCGCCGAGGTGCCGGGGATGCGGTCGCCGAGGGCGGCGGTGACGACGGTCTGCACCCAGCCCTCGATCAGGGCCAGCATCGTCTCGAGCCGCTCGAGGGCGGCGGTCTGCTCGGGGGTGGCCTGCGGCTCGAACATGCCCTGGCTGAGCAGCTGCTCCATCTTCGACGGGTCGCCCAGCGAGGCCGGGTCGATGCCGCGGGCGAGGTCCTCGATGCCGGACATGTCGACCTTCATGCCGCTGGCGAAGGCCTCGACGGCGCCCAGCAGCTGGCTGCGCAGCCACGGCACATGGCTGAACAGCCGGTGGTGGGCGGCCTCACGCGCAGCCAGGAAGGTCAGGATCTCGCTGCGCGGGCGTTCCAGTCCCTCGGCCAGCGTGTCGATCGCCTCGGGCATCAGCGCGGCGACCCCGCTCGGGCCGAGCGGCAGCCCGATGTCGGTGGAGGTCAACACCTCCCGGGACAGGGTGCCCAGGGCCTGGCCGAGTTGTGAGCCGAACGCCATGCCACCCATCTGCGACATCATCGCCAGCAGCGGGCCCGCCATGCTCTTTGCTTCCTCGGGCAGCGCAGAGGCCCACACCGTCGAGATCTGGGCGGCCACCGGATCGCACAACCGCTTCCAGGTGTCGAGGGTGTTGTCGAGCCAGTCGCTGGGCGTCCAGGCCACCGCCTTGGTGCTGCCCGCGGGCAGCGGGGTGACACCGTCGAGCCAGGTCTCGGCCAGGCGGACGGCGTCGGCCACCGCGCCGCTGGTCTTCTCGGGAACCGGGGCGACGAATCCGATCGAGCTGGAGGCCAGTTGGCGGGCCAGGTCGTAGTTGACCGGCCCGGACTGCTGGCCGCCGGCCATCGCGCCGCCCGCGCCGCTGAACATCTCGCCGAGCTTGGTGAAGATCTGCCCGAGATCGCCCATGTCGAAGTTGGATCCGCCCATCCCGAGGCCGAAGGGATCCGCCCCCGGACCAGGTCCGGAGTTGCCTGGGCCGGATCCCGGTCCGGGATCCTTTTTGGGCTTGTCTCGGTCGGGGTCGTCCCCGGCGGAGAAGCCGAAGGGCAGGTCAGCCATGCCCCCAACGGTACTCACCGCGGGACGCTCGCGTGACCGCGCGGGTCACGCTGTCAGTGAACTCCCGCGCACAGGCCTTACTGTTGGCGGCGTGAACAGGCGGATTTTGACGCTGCTGGTTGCGCTGGTGCCGATCCTGGCGTTCGGCGTGCTGCTCTCGGTGGTGAAGGTGCCCTTCGTGTCGTTGGGCCCGGGTCCGACGTTCAACACGCTCGGTGAGGTCGAGGGCAAACAGGTGGTCGATATCAAGAACACCGGCGGGGCCCCCGAGGTGCACCCGACCTCGGGACATCTGAACATGACGACGGTGTCCCAGCGTGACGGTCTGACGCTGGGGCAGGCGCTCGCGCTGTGGATGTCCGGGCGCGAACAGCTGGTGCCGCGGGACCTGGTGTACCCGCCGGACAAGTCCAAGGACGAGATCGACGAGGCCAACACCGCCGACTTCAAGAACTCCGAGGACAGCGCCGAGTATGCGGCGCTGTCCTACCTGAAGTACCCGATGGCCGTGACGGTGCAGAACGTCAGCGATCCCGGCCCGTCGGCGGGCAAGCTGGCCGACGGCGACGCCATCGACGGGGTCAACGGCAAGCCCGTGGCCAACCTCGACGAATTCCAGACGCTGTTGAAGGCCACCAAGCCCGGCGACAAACTGGTCATCGACTACCGCCGCAAGAACGCCCCGGCCGGCGAGGCCACCATCACCCTCGGCGACAACCCCGACCGCGACTACGGATTCCTCGGGGTCGGGGTGCTCGACGCGCCGTGGGCCCCGTTCGACATCGATTTCAACCTGGCCAACATCGGCGGCCCGTCGGCGGGTCTGATGTTCAGCCTGGCCGTCGTCGACAAGCTCACCACCGGTGACCTCAACGACGGCAAGTTCGTCGCCGGCACCGGGACGATCACCGGCGACGGCGAGGTCGGGTCGATCGGCGGCATCACCCACAAGATTCTGGCCGCGCACGAGGCCGGCGCGACGGTGTTCCTGGTGCCCGCCGACAACTGCACCGAGGCCCGTTCGGCACCCCAGGATGGACTCGAACTGCTCAAGATCCAGACGCTCACCGAGGCCGTCGATTCGCTGAAGACGCTTTCCGCTGGTGGCGAACCTCCGCGCTGCTGAGCCGGGCCGGGCCGCAGCCGGCCCGCGGATGGCTAGAGTTGTAGAAAATCGGACGGGCCGCATCGTCGGCACGCTACGAGTCCGCCGGACCTGAGACTGGAGTTGACGAGTGGGTATGCGGCCCGCGGCAAGGATGCCGAAGCTGACGCGACGAAGCCGGGTTTTGATCGGACTGGTCCTGGTGGTGGTGTTGTTGCTGCTCATCGGGCCGAGGTTCATCGACACCTACGTCGACTGGCTGTGGTTCGGCGAGATGGGTTACCGCTCGGTGTTCACCACGGTGCTGTTCACCCGGATCGTGGTGTTCCTGGTGGGCGCGCTGCTGATCGGTCTCGTGGTGTTCGCCGGCCTGGCGCTGGCCTACCGCACCCGCCCGGTGTTCGTTCCGGCGGCCGGGCCCAACGATCCGGTGGCGCGCTACCGCACCACGGTGCTGTCCCGGCTGAAACTTTTCGGCATCGGCGTTCCGGTGTTCATCGGTCTGCTGGCCGGCATCGTGGCCCAGAGCTACTGGGTGCGGGTGCAGCTGTTCCTGCACGGCGGCGACTTCGGGACCACCGATCCGCAGTTCGGCCTCGATCTCGGGTTCTACGCGTTCGACCTGCCGTTCTACCGGCTGGTGCTCAGCTATCTGTTCGTGGCCACGTTCCTGGCCTTCGTGGCCAATCTGCTGGGGCACTACCTGTTCGGCGGCATCCGGCTGACCGGGCGGACCGGTGCGCTGAGCCGGGCGGCCCGCATCCAGCTGATCAGCCTGATCGGCACTCTCATCCTGCTGAAGGCGTTCGCCTACTGGCTGGATCGCTACGAGCTGCTGAGCAACACCAGGGCCGCCAAGCCGTTCACCGGCGCGGGCTACACCGACATCAACGCGGTGCTGCCGGCGAAGCTCATCCTGTTGGCCATCGCGGTGATCTGTGCCGCCGCGGTGTTCTCCGCGATCGTGCTGCGCGACTTGCGGATCCCGGCGATCGGCGTGGCGCTGCTGCTGCTGAGCTCGATGGTGGTGGGTGCGGGTTGGCCGCTGATCGTCGAGCAGTTCAGCGTCAAGCCGAACGCGGCGCAGAAGGAAAGCGAGTACATCAGCCGCAGCATCAGCGCGACCAGGCAGGCCTACGGGCTGACCGAAAAGTCGGTGACATACCGCAATTACGAGAACACCGGACAGACGACGGCGGCCCAGGTCGCCGCGGACCGGTCGACCACCTCCAACATCCGGCTGCTCGACCCGACGATCGTCAGCCCGGCCTTCACCCAGTTCCAGCAGGGTAAGAACTTCTTCTTCTTCCCCGATCAGCTGGCCATCGACCGCTACGCCGGCCCGGACGGCAACCTGCGCGACTATGTGGTCGCGGCCCGTGAGCTCAACCCGGACCGGCTGATCGACAACCAGCGGGACTGGATCAACCGGCACACCGTCTACACCCACGGCAACGGGTTCATCGCCTCCCCGGCCAACACCGTGCGCGGTATCGCCAACGACCCGAACCAGAACGGTGGATACCCGGAGTTCCTGTCCAGCGTGGTCGGTGCCAACGGCAGCGTGGTGTCGCCGGGGCCGGCCCCGCTGGATCAGCCGCGGGTGTATTTCGGCCCGGTGATCGCCAACACCCCGGCCGATTACGCGATCGTCGGCAAGAACGGCGACACCGACCGCGAATACGACTACGAGACCAACACCGAGACCAAGAACTACACCTATCAGGGCAGTGGCGGGGTTCCGGTCGGTAACTGGATAGCCCGGGCGGTGTTCGCCGCGAAATTCGCCGAGCGGAACTTCCTGCTGTCCAACGTGATCGGCGACAACAGCAAGATCCTGTTCAACCGCGACCCGGCCGAGCGGGTGGAGGCGGTGGCGCCGTGGCTGACCACCGACACCAGCGTGTACCCGGCCATCGTCAACAAGCGGATGGTGTGGATCGTCGACGGCTACACCACCCTGGACAACTATCCGTATTCGGAGTTGACCACGCTGTCGAGCGCCACCGCCGACTCCAACGAGGTGGCGGTCAACCGGTTGGCTCCCGACAAGCAGGTGTCCTACATCCGCAACTCGGTCAAGGCCACCGTCGACGCCTACGACGGCACGGTGTCCCTGTACGCGCAGGACGAGACCGATCCGGTGCTGCAGGCCTGGATGAAGGTGTTCCCCGACACGGTCAAGCCCAAGGCCGACATCAGCCCGGAGCTGCAGGCGCATCTGCGCTATCCGGAGGATCTGTTCAAGGTGCAGCGGGCCCTGTTGGCCAAGTACCACGTCGACGATCCGGTGAAGTTCTTCACCAACGCCGACTTCTGGGATGTCCCGCTGGATCCGAACCCGACGGCCAGCAGCTTCCAGCCGCCGTACTACATCGTCGCCAAGGACATTGCCAACAACGACAATTCGGCGTCGTTCCAGCTGACCAGCGCGATGAACTGGATCCGGCGTGACTTCCTGGCCGCCTATGTCAGCGCCAGTTCGGACCCGTCGAACTACGGCAAACTCACCGTGTTGACGATTCCGGGCCAGGTCAATGGTCCCAAGCTGGCGTTCAACGCGATCAGTACCGACACCGCGGTGAGCCAGGACCTCGGTGTGATCGGGCGGGACAACACGAACCGGATCCGGTGGGGCAACCTGCTCACCCTGCCAGTGGCCGATGGCGGATTGCTCTACGTCGCACCGGTGTACGCCTCGCCGGGTACCAGTGACGCGGCATCGTCCTATCCGCGTCTGATCCGCGTCGCGATGATGTACAACGACAAGGTCGGCTACGGTCCGACGGTCGGCGACGCGCTGACCGAGATCTTCGGGCCCGGTGCGGGTGACACGGCCACCAACGTGGCGCCGACCGACAGCCGGCCGCAGGCCGCGCAGACTCCGGTGGGCACCGAGCCGCCCGCTGCGCAGCCGCCTGCCGAGCAGGACGGCCGGGCGGCGCAGCCTCCGGCGGCCGTACCGCCCGGTGCGCCGGTGCAACTGTCCCCGGCCAAAGCGGCCGCGCTGCAGGACATGCAGTCGGCCATGACCGGGCTGCGGGATGCACAGCAGAGCGGTGACTTCGGGAAGTACGGCGAGGCGCTGCAGCGGCTGAACGACGCGATGCAGAAGTACGACAACGCCAAGTAGGTTCCTCCCGCGAGCAGACGCAAAACTGCCCAATTTCCACGGAAATTGGGCA
>NZ_JBSFPX010000229.1:0-10129 GCF_053588415.1 Mycobacterium sp. NPDC003449 | reverse complement strand
CCCCGAGCTCAACCCCTCTCACCCCACACTCTTCCCCCCCCCGCCGCTCTTCCGATCTACCTTGGCGGGGGCCCCGCGGCGGGTCGCCGCCGAGCGCTCGGCGGGGCCGGATGCGACGAGCGTGACGATCAGCCTGCACAACCCCACCCGCCACATCGCGTTCTTCGAACGGGCCGAGGCCACCAGCACCCGCGACGGTGACGAGATCCTGCCGATCGGCTACTCGGACAACTACGTCACGGTGTACCCCGGCGAGACCGTGCGCATCACCGGCCGGATCGCGGCATCGCAGCCGGCTGCGAACTGGATCCGGGTCAGCGGGTACAACAGTGCGCCGGTGGTCGTCCCGATCGACCCGCCGGCGCGCCGTTAGAATCGGCCGATGACCACAACCGACGAACGTCACGAACTGGGCAAACTGGCAGAGGTCGGTGGCTGGCGGCGCCGTGACGTCGACCGGGTCGACGTCTACCAGCGCGACACCAACCGGATCCGGGTGATCTGGCAGGGGCAGGGCGCGATCAGCGGCGCCTCGCTGCATCAGGACGACATCATGACCACCTACACCCGCGACCTGCCGACGGTTCGGCGCTGGCTGAACCGTTGACCGGTCCGGCCACGCCGGAAATTCCATCGCGGCGGGCCCGGTCGGTGTGGCACTGTCGCATGCTGTGATCACGCCCACGACGGACCTGGCCGCCCGGACCGCCGTAGACGCGGACTGGGCGGCGATCAGGCTGCTCTCCGACACCGTATTCGGGGAGATCAGTCATCCGGACACGATCGCGGCGTGGCGCGCCATGGTGCCCGACGACGGTGCGCTCGTGGTGTGCGACGGGGCCGACGTGGTCGGGCAGTCCGTCTATCTGGACCTCGCACTCACGGTGCCCGGCGGCGCGGTGATCCCCGCGGCCGGCGTCAGCTTCGTCGGGGTCGCCCCGACCCACCGGCGGCGTGGCATATTGCGCACGCTCTACACCGAACTGCATGAGCGCATCGCCGGCGCCGGGTACCCGGTCGCGGCACTGACGGCCAGCGAGGGCGGTATCTACGGCCGGTTCGGCTACGGGCCCGCGACGGCCAAGCAGTTGATCTCGATCGACCGGCGGTTCGCCGAGTTCCACGCCTCGGCGCCGGACTCCGGTGGGGTGCGGCTGGCCCGGCCCGCCGAGCACCCGACCGCGTTCGTCGAGATCTACGAACGCTGGCGGCGCCGCACCCCGGGCGGGCTGCGGCGCCCGCAGGCGGTGTGGGACGAGCTGCTGGCCGACCGGCCGGACACCCGCGACGGTGGCTCGGAACTGTTCGCCCTGCTGCACCCCGACGGCTATGTGCTGTACCGGATCAACGGCAGCGCTCCGATGAACATCCACGTGTGGGAGTTCACCGCCGTGACCGGCGACGCGCAGGTCGCCCTGTGGCGCGCGCTGCTCGGCATGGATCTGATGGAGAAGGTGAACATCTGGACCTCTCCGGCCAACGTGGTGCCGCAGTTGCTGACCAACCCGCGGCTGGTCGGGGTGACGGCCAGTTCGGACAGCCTGTGGATCCGGATCATGGACGTCGCGGCCGCCCTCACCGCACGCCGCTACCAGGCCGACCTCGACGTGGTGTTGCAGGTTAACGACGGATTCCGCAGTGACGGTGGACAATTCGACCTGCGAATCCGTGACGGTCGGGCCACCTGCACGCCCACCGAGCGGCCGGCCGACGTGCGGCTCGACCTCGACGTCCTCGGCGGCCTCTACCTCGGCGGTGCCCACATCGCGGGTTATGCCGCGGCAAATCGGTTGAGCTGCAACGACCCGGCGCTGGTGCACCGGATCGGCGCCGCATTTGCCAGTGACATTCCGGCCCAGTTGGGTTTCGGCTTTTAGCGCACCCGGTGCGTAGTGTTCACCCCGTGAGTGCACGCGCAGGCATCGTCGTCACCGGAACGGAAGTCCTCACCGGCCGGGTCCAGGACCGTAACGGGCCGTGGCTGGCCGATCAGCTCCTCGAGCTGGGGGTCGAACTCGCCCACATCACGATCTGCGGTGACCGTCCCGGCGATATCGACGCGCAGCTGCGGTTCCTGGCCGCCGAAGGGGTGGACCTGATCGTCACCAGTGGCGGGCTCGGCCCGACCGCCGACGACCTGACCGTGGCGACGGTGGCCGAGTTCAGCGGCCGAGAGCTGGTTCTGGACGCGGAGCTGGAGGCGCGGATCGCCGACATCCTGCGCACGCTGATGGCCCGCCGCGGCGCCGAGGTGGACTTCGACGCGGTCCGGGCCGCCAACCGCAAACAGGCCCTGGTGCCGGTCGGGGCCGAGATCCTGGAACCGGTCGGCACCGCGCCGGGGGTGGTCGTGCCGGGCGCTCCGACCGTCGTCGTGCTGCCGGGCCCGCCGCGCGAGTTGCAGCCGATGTGGTCGCGCGCCGTCGAAACCGACGCCGTCAAGCAGGCCATCGCCGGCCGCACCGTGTACCGCCAGGAGATGATCCGGATGTTCGGCCTGGCCGAATCCGGCCTGGCCGAAACCCTGCGGGAGGCGCAGCGGACCGTCCCGGGATTCGACACCCTGGAGATCACCACCTGCCTGCGCCGCGGCGAGCTGGAGATCGTCACCCGCTACGAACCCGATGCCGCCGGGGTGTACACCGAGTTGGTCGCGCTGTTGCGGGACCGGCACGGCCCGGTGGTGTTCTCCGAGGACGGCTCGACCGTCGACGATCAGGTCGCCGCCCTGCTCGCCGGCCGCCGGATCGCGACCGCCGAATCGTGCACCGCAGGCCTGCTGGCCGCGCGCCTGACCGATCGCCCCGGTTCCTCGGCGTACGTGCTGGGCGGGGTGGTGGCCTACGCCAACGAAGCCAAAGCCGAGTTGCTGAATGTGGACCCGGTGCTGATCGCCGAGCACGGCGCGGTCTCCGAACCGGTCGCGGCCGCGATGGCGGCCGGGGCGCTGCACCACTTCGGTGCCGATACCGCGGTGGTCATCACCGGCATCGCGGGCCCGGACGGCGGCACACCGGACAAGCCGGTCGGGACGGTGTGCTTCTCGGTTCGCGCCCCGGGCGTGGAGCTCACCCGTACCCGTCGCCTGCCCGGCAACCGGTCCGACATCCGGGAGCGCTCCACCACGGTGGCGATGCACCTGCTGCGCCGGGCCCTGACCGGGGACCCGGCTTAGGGCTTCGGCAGCTGCACCGGCAGCGGGATCGGTTCGGCGGTGGCCGGAACCGCAGGCCGGTGGGTGCGGGCGGTCGCGACCCGGGCGAGGATCGACGGACGCAGCAGCAGGCCGGGCGATGCGACGAGGTTCATCACCCGGAAGAACGCCTCGCCGACCACCGGATCGGATTCGGCGGCCGTCAGGACCCGCTCGGTGAACCAGTTGGAGATCCGGATCGACAGCGGCCGATGGCCCCGCACCTGGGGCATGGCCAGGTCGGCGCCGGCTGCCATCCGCCACACCCGGTCGACCAGGGGGGTGGCGGCCCGCAGGAACCGCGGGCCCAGCTGCGCGGATCCCGCGGCCAGACAGTCGCGTAGCGTGAGCGCTTCCAGCGCCGCCACCGACATCCCTTGTCCGTACACCGGATTGAAACTACAGATCGCGTCGCCGAACACCAGCAACCCGGCCGGGAACTCCGGCATGCGCTCGTAGTGCCTGCGCACGCTGGCCGGGTAGCGGTAGGTGGCCACCGCGCCGAGTGGTTCGCCCGCCCGCAGCGCCGCCATCATGGTTGGCGGAGCGAATTCGGCGGCGTAGGACAGCATTCCGACGCGGTCGATGGGCGGTGCGGATCCGGCCATACCGGCCAGCGTGAGCATCCAGGTGTCGTCCTCGTAGGCGAACAGCGCACCGCCGCACGGACGTTCGGGTTCGGTGCCGATCATGATCAGCCGTTCGTCGAGCATGCCGTCGGGGATGCTCAGCAGCTGGCTGGTGTAGCTTACCTGCACGGCGATCCGGTCCTCGGCGGGACGCCGGTAGCCGAGGCTCTCCAGGAACGCCGGTGTCCGCCCGGCTCGGCCCATCGCATCCACCACCAGATCGGCGTCCATGGCCCGCCCGGCGCCGCCCCGGTGTTCGGCCACCAGGACACCGGTGGTCCGGTCGCCTTCGCCCGCGGTGAGGATCTCGACCGCATCATGGCCGTCGAGCAGGCTGATGTTGCCGACACTCCGGACCCGGTCGCGGATATGGGATTCCAGGAACGGCCGGCTGCACAGATAGGACACCAGCGGTTCGGTGGGCCGGGCGGGCATGCGTAGCCGGTGCCCGCCGAGGGTGACCGACAGCCTCGACAGGCAGGTCTCGTCGAGCACCGTCGCGCCGTCGGCGGCGAGGTCACCGAGAAAGCCGGGGAACAGGTCTTCGAGGGCCAGCGCGCCCGCACTGAGCAACCCGTGGACGTGCCGGCCCTGCGGGACGCCGCGGCGGTGTGCGGGTCCACCGGGCAGCTCGTCGCGTTCCACGACGGTGACCGTGGTGAAGAAGTCGGCCAGCACCCTGGCGGCCAGCAGCCCGCCGATGCTCGCGCCGAGAACCACCGCATGTTCGCCGATTGTCGCCATCGAAACCCTCCACCCGTCGGCCCCTCAGGGGGAGTATCGGCCGGGCCGCACGGGGCGGCCTAGGGTAGTCGACTACCCGAATCCCGGGCCGCGCCCTCCGGGACCGTGCGCAGCGCCTCGGCCACGCAATCCGGCCAGGCCGGGCCGCCGGCGCCGAGCACGGTGACCGCGCGGGCGCCGAACGCACTGGAGATGACCAGGTCGGGTTCCAGGGTGGCCAGCAGGTGCAGGCTCTCGGCTATCGCGGCGCCGTCGCCGACCCCGGGGATCACGAACGTCGACCAGTGACCGTCACCGTCGACGAACAGGGTGTCCCCGGTGAACAGGTAGCGCCCCTCGGCGCCGGTCACCAGATAGCTGGTGCTGCCCGGGGTGTGGCCGGGGGTGGGGATCACCTCGATGCCGTTGTCGTCGCGGTGCCGGCTCGCGACCGGGACGTCGATGTGCGCGTGCCTGCCGATCGTCACCAATTCGGCTGCGGGGGCGTGCAACCGGGATCCGAACCGGTCCGCGACCCGGGCCAGCATCGGCCCGGCTTCGTCCTGATGGGACAGGTACTGGTCGCCGACGCCGCCGAGCGATTCCAGCAGGTCGAAATCGGCGTCGGTGGCCGGGCAGTAGAACAGGGCGTTCGCGCCCGGCCCGGTCCACAGATACGCGTGGGTGGTCAGTCCGGGAAACGGTGAATCGACCCGGGTCTGCCAGAGGTCGGCGGTCAGCTGAGTCGTGCTGGTTGTCGTCATAACGGCAGCCTGCACCCTCAACAATGGTTCAGGTCAATCCTCGGTGCCGGCCGGCTCTGCGGCGTCCCAGATCTCGATCATCGAGCCCATGATCTCCTGCGCGCAGCCCAGCCCGCCGAGGTGACTCTCGTAGGGCAATTCGGTGAGCTCGGCCTGCGGCAGCCTGGCCACGACATGCCTGCCGTGTTCGAACGGCACGATGTGATCGTGGTCGCCGTGCCACCACCGGACCGGCACCCGCACCTCGTCGAGGCGGAAACCCCAGTCCCGGGTGAACACCACGACGTCGTAGAACGGTGCCGCCAGTTGCTTGCGGCTGCCGTTGAGCAGATCGTCGAGGAACATCGCCTTGAATTCGGGGCGGCCCAGCATCCGCCGGTCGCCCTCGGGGGAGAGCCGTGCGTACACCTCAAGGGCCGGGGACGCCACCGGCCGAATCAGCCGGATCAGGCCCGAGGCGGCCAGCCGGATCGGCCCGCCCGCCATCCTCAGCACCGGTGAGACCGCCGCGCCGAACTCCATCAGGCCACTGCTGATGCCGTCCGGCCCGACCAGCGGGGCGACGCCGCCGAGCACCCCGGCCGCCACCACCCGATCCGGCAGGGCCGCCGCGCAGGCCAGGGTGTAGGGCCCACCGCCGGACAGGCCGATCACGGCCATGGTGCCGATGCCCAGGGTGTCGGCGATGATCCGGAGATCGTCGGCGAAATCGAGCACGGCGTCGTACTGGTGCGGCGTGGACGACCCGATACCGGGCCGGTCCACGCCGATCAGCCGAATATGGTTGCGCTCGGCGTACATCCGGGCTTCGGTCGGGATCTGCCTGCGGGCACCGGGGGTGCCGTGCAGCCAGAACACCGCCCGGCCCTGCGGATCGCCGAACTCGGCGAACCCGAGTTGCCGGCCGTCGCCGACGGCGACGTTGCCCTCCAGTTCGGGGCGATCGATCGGGATGACCATCGGAGCGCGCCTGGTGCCGGGGCTAGCCGGCCACGGAGGCGTTGTAGATCGACTGAATCGAGGCGTCCAGCGTGGCGTTGAACTGCTCATCGCTCTGCTGGGCGGACAGCCCCTCGGTCAGCGCGCGGCTGAAGCTGGCGATCACCCCGGTGTTCTCGGCGAGCAGCTTGTTGGCGTCGTCGCGCGAGTAGCCCCCCGACAGCGCGACCACCCGCATCACCTTCGGATGCTCGACCAGCGACTGGTAGTGGTTGGCCGCGGTCGGCAGGGTCAGCTTGAGCATGACCTTCTGGTCGGCGGGCAGGGCGTCCAGGTTCTTGGTGATCTCGTCGCGCAGCAGATCCTCGGCCTCGGCCTTGTCGGAGATCGAGATGGTGACCTCGGGCTCGATGATCGGGATCAGGCCGTGCGAGAGCACCTGCTTGGCCACCTCGAACTGCTGGGCCACCACCGCGGCGACACCGTCGGGGTTCGCGGCGCCGATCACCGACCGCTCCTTGGTGCCGAAGATGCCGTTGCGCACCCCACGGGCCAGCAGGTCGTCGAGCGCGGGCATCGGCTTCATCAACTGCACACCGTCGGCGGCCTCGGCCAGACCCTTGTCGATCTTGAGCAGCGGGACCACGGCCTTGTCCTCCCAGAGGTAGGTCGCCGACGGCTTGCCCTCGACGGACCGGTCCATGGTCTGCTCGAAAAGGATGGCGGCCAGCACCCGGTCGCCACCGAACGACGGCGAGCTGATGATCCGTGATCGCATCTGGTGGATCAGGTCGAACATGTCTTCCTCGGAGGAGTAGGCGCTGTCCTCCACCCCGTAGAGGCGCAGGGCCTTGGGTGTCGAACCGCCGCTCTGGTCGAGCGCGGCGATGAAGCCCTTGCCCGAGGTCATCTTGTCGGCCTGCTGCTGGTTGACCATGGGGTGTCCACTCCTTTGAAGACGGTGTCATGCGGTGCGGGTCGGCCGGCCGGGTCGCCCGGCGCGGTCAGTTCGTCTCAGAGGATATTCGGCGGCGTCGCGGGCCCGGACCCCACCTCGGTGCCGCGGGCTCAGGCCCCGCCGATCGCCTCGGCGATCACCGCCGCCGAACGGGTGACGTCGGCGCCGGTGGTGGCCCAGTTGGAGAACGACACCCGCAGCACGTACTCGCCGTTCCAGGTGGTGCCGCCCAACCAGCAGGTTCCGTCGGCCTGGATCGCGGCCACCGCCCTGCGGGCGGCCTGCTCGTCGCCGGGCAGCCGGACCAGGACCTGGTTGAGGACCACGTCGTTGAGCACCTCGACGCCCGGTACCCGGGCCAGCAGGCCGGCCATCTGCCGGGCCTGGGCGCAGTTCCGCTCGACCAGGTCGCCGACCCCGTCGCGGCCCAGGGACCGCAACGCGGCGTACACCGGCACCGCGCGGGCGCGCCGCGAACTCTCCGGCACGAAGTTCGTGTTGTCGCGCTGACCCGGGTCGGCCACCAGGTAGGGGCCGGCCAGGCTCATCGCGGCCACCTGCGCGTCCGGATCGGCCACGATCGCCATCGCGGCGTCGTAGGGCACGTTGAGCCACTTGTGAGCGTCCACCGCCCACGAGTCCGCCCGCTCGGCGCCCGCGGTGAGGTGCCGAGTGGCCGGTGCCGCGGCCGCCCACAGACCGAAGGCACCGTCGATGTGCAGCCAGGCACCGTGCGTCGCGCACACCTCGGCGATCGCGCCGAAATCGTCGAACGCGCCGGTCGCGACGTTGCCGGCCTGGGCACACACGATGGCAGGCGCGCCGGCGTCCGCGGCCAGCGCGTCCCGCAGGGCATCGGGCCGCATCCGGCCCTGGTCGTCCGCGGCGACCCGGACCACGGCGCCCTCGCCGAGACCGAGCAGCCGCAGCGCGGCGTAGATCGTGACGTGGGCCTGCTCGCCGCACAGCACCCGGATCCGCGGGGCACCGGTCAGCCCGTCGCGGGCGACGTCCCAGCCGGCCCGGGCCAACACGGCGTGGCGGGCCGCGGCCAGACCGGTGGTGTTGGCGGCCTGGGCGCCGGTGACGAAGCCGACGCCCGCGCCGGCGGGGAGCCCGAGCAGGTCGAGTACCCAGCCGGCGGTGATCTCCTCGATCGCCGCCATGGCCGGTGACAACGCGTGGAATGCCGCGCACTGGTCCCACGCCGACACCAACCAGTCCGCACCCACCGCGGCGGGCAGGGCGCCCCCGATCACGAAGCCGAAATGCCGCGGTCCCGCGCTGGCCACCAGGCCGGGATCGGCCCCCGCGGCGAGTGCCTCCAGGACCGCGTCCGCACCGGCCCCGCGATCGGGCAGCGGCCCGCCGAGCCGATCGACGATGGCCGCGGCGTCGGCGCGGGCCGCGACCGGGCGGGCGTCCAGCCCGGCCAGGTAGGCCTCGGCGAGCGTGGCGGCGGTGTGCAGCGCGGCGGTGCGATCGGACGGCATGTCCAGACCCTACGGGTGCCGACCGGTGGCCGGGCCGCCGTCACCGCGGTGTGAGGACCACCGGCTCCGACAGGATCTCGCGGTACTCGACCATCGGCTCGCGCTTGAGGACGGTGCTGCCCGACGTCACGAGCAGTTCGTCGGGGGAGACCGCATACCTCACCCCGGAGCTGCGGGCGACGAAGTCGCGTGCTCGGGCGGTCTCGGCCGAGACCGCCATGGCCGCCTCGTCGGACAGCCGCACACCTCGGTACTCGAAGTGGCCACTGCGGTCGAGGCAGATCACCACCAGCGAGCCCGGGGTGCGCCCGATCGCCCGCGCGGTCTGGGTGTCGCGGCACCGGGCCTGCGAGCCGACGAACCCCGCCTGGTCGGAGGCGAACCGCGAAACCGCGGGCACGGTGGCCGGCTCGGCCGCGGCCGGCCGCGGCACCGGCGGGACCCCGAGGGTCCTGGCGCCGACCGCATGCGCCGAATCCCGGGCCGACAGCTTCGCCGCGAACGTGGTGAGAACGACGAACGCGGTGAGCAACGAGCCCAGCACGGCGATCACCGCCAGGCCGATTCCGATCGGCAGCCACCGCCGCTCGGGTGGCTTTCGGTGCCGCCCACCGGTACGCGGCCGATCCGGCATCGGCAATGACGGCGGGCGTGACGCGGACGCTGCGTGGTTGACCAAGCTTTCTCCAGTGACGGCAGTGTGGCTGGGATGGGGAAGCGGATGTGCACATCAGCTCGCTGACGCGATCTCACATTCTGCACGACCCCAGATCGGGCGGGGGAATCCCCCGGGGAATCACAGAGATTCGCCATACTGCCGGTCCGTGGTGACCGTGGCCCGGTGTGGTTGCTGCGGTGGGCCCGGCGGGCGGCCCGCGAAAGCGGTTCCGCAACAGCGATATTGGCGACCTTCCGGTCGGCCCGCCCCAGGTGGTGGCGGTTTGGTCCTGGTGCCCGCAGGCGTCGCGGCAACACCGTCGCGTGACGGCCGGGGCGGCGCCGGGCAGATCGCCGGAACGGGTCTGGCGGCCGGCGCCGGGCGCGGACATTCCCGTCACGTGGATTCAAACCGGTAAGCCCGCGCGCGATCGCCGTTAGCTTCCGTTTACCGACAACTACAGGGGTAATCGAGGGAGCGCGGCGTGACCACATCGACGACGGCCGGAACGACGGCGACAGATTCATCGGCAGGACCGGACCACGACGCCGCGGGGATCCGGGTCACTCCGTTGTCGGGTTGGACCGGGGCACTCATCGACGGCGTCGACCTGTCGGTGCCGCTGACCCCGGATCAGCGCACCGGGATCCGGGACGCACTGCACCGCTGGAAGGTGGTCTTCTTCCGCGACCAGAACCTCGACCACGCCGCCCAGATCGCGTTCGGTGCCCAGTTCGGCGATGTGACACCCGGCCACCCGTACGAAGGGGAT
>NZ_JBSFPX010000228.1:0-10136 GCF_053588415.1 Mycobacterium sp. NPDC003449 | reverse complement strand
CCCCGGAATGCGCATTCCCGGGTACCGCGGCGTCTGCTCGCGGGGCTGGGTGGGGCCAGCCACACCGTCGATTGGCCGGACTGCCCCATCGACTGGTGCGATGGTGGCGGTAACCATGGGGAACGTGACCATCACCCCGACCGCCCCGACCGCCCGCGACGAGTGGCGACGGATCCTGCTCACGCCGGTGCGGGCCCCGGCCTGGCGTGCCTACCTCTACTTCCTGCTGATCTCGGTCCTCGCCGTCGTCGGGGTGGCGTACCTGTTCGCGACCGGATTCGCCGCCGGATTGCTGCTCATCACCCTGATCGGGATACCGCTGCTGGCGCTCGTGGTGCTGACGGGGCGACTGTGGAACAGGCTCTACCGTTCGCTGGCCCGGCTCCTCGGAGTCACGATCGACCCGCCCGCGCCCTTCGAGCG
Source organism: Mycobacterium sp. NPDC003449 (assembly GCF_053588415.1). NCBI lineage: Bacteria > Bacillati > Actinomycetota > Actinomycetes > Mycobacteriales > Mycobacteriaceae > Mycobacterium > Mycobacterium sp. NPDC003449. The sequence continues at coordinate 9,713 of NZ_JBSFPX010000228.1, read as the reverse complement.
CGGGGCCGGCCGACTGCACACCGTCGTCGCGGCCCTGACCGATGCGGTCGGCTGGCGCGGGCTGGGATTCCTTCTGCTGCAGAGCATCGTGATGACACCCGTCGGATACGGCGTGCTGGTGGGGGTCACGATGGCGGTGTCGCTGGCCGCGTCGCCGGTGATCTGGGCGGTCACCGGGGAACCGGTCGTCAGCTTCGGTGATCCGGTGGATTCGCTGGGCGCCTACCTGCTGTTGGCGGTCGGCGGAGTGCTCGCGACGTACCTGCTGGGCTGGGTGATGCTCGGGATCGGGCGCGCACACCTCTGGCTCGCGGTGACCCTGCTTTCGGCGCCGGACCGCGAACGGCGGGTCTCCGAGCTGGAGAAGGCCAGGGCCGATGTGGTCGACGATTCGGCCGCGACCCTGCGGCGCGTCGAGCGTGATCTGCACGACGGCACCCAGGCCCGGTTGATCTCGGTGGCGATGACTCTGGCCCGCGCCGAGGAACGGATGGCCGGCCGCGGCGAGGATGACCAGGCCCGCCGGTTGGTGTCGGATGCCCTGGCCAACACCAAGGACACCCTCGCCGAACTGCGCGACCTGGTACGCGGGATACGGCCTCCCGCACTGGATCTCGGCTTGGGGCCGGCCGTGCAGACGTTGGCGGCGCGCAACCCGGTCCCGGTGGAGCTGGTCGACGATATGGCCGTGCGGCGGTCGTTGGGAGTCGAGACGCTGGCCTACTTCTGCGTGGCCGAGCTGCTGACCAACGTGTCCAAACATGCCGGTGCGAGCCGGGCCACGGTCTGGTTGCGCAGCGACGCCGACGAGCTTCGAATCGCGGTGGCCGACGACGGATCCGGAGGTGTGCAACCCGCCAACGGCTCGGGGTTGACCGGTCTGGCCGACCGGCTGCGCATGGTCGACGGCAGGCTGGACATCGACAGCCCGCCCGGCGGGCCCACCACGGTCACGGCGGTCGTGCCGTCGGGTGGCCAACGATGACCAGGATCGTCATCGCCGAGGACAGCGCGATCCTGCGGGACGGGCTGACCCAGCTGCTGACCGAACGTGGGCACCAGGTGGTGGCCGGGGTGGGGACGGCCGAGGAACTGCGCGAGATCGCCGACACGCTGGCTCCCGAGGTGTTCGTCGTCGATATCCGCATGCCGCCGACGTTTACCGATGAGGGCCTGGTGGCGGCGCTAGGCCTGCGGCGTTCGCATCCGCAGATCGGGGTGCTGGTTTTCTCGCAATGGGTCGAGACCCGTTACGCCGCCGAGCTTCTGGCCGGCAACCCGGCCGGGGTGGGTTATCTGCTCAAGGACCGGGTCGCCGATATCGCCGAGTTCGACTCCGCAGTACGTCGCATCGCGGCAGGCGGAACCGCGCTGGACCCCGAGGTGGTGCGCCAGCTGATGGGCAGCCAGCGGGGCGCAGGCGTGCTGGACCGGTTGACGGCCCGCGAACGCGAGGTGCTCGCGCTGATGGCCGAAGGTCATTCCAACAGTGCTCTGGCCGAACATCTTTCGATATCGGAGCGGGCGGTGGAGAAGCATGTCGGCAGCATCTTCACCAAGCTCGACCTGCCGCCCTCGGCGGCCCACCATCGGCGCGTGCTCGCGGTCGTCACCTACCTCAACTCGTGAATGTGCCCCCTTTTTCTCCGCGAGCAGACACGTGGGTACCCCGGAATGCGCATTCCCGGGTACCGCGGCGTCTGCTCGCGGGAGAAAGGTGCGCGCAGGAAAGGTCAGGCTCGCAGTCCGTTGAGCGCCCAGACCGTCAGATAGGCCAGCCCGAAGAACGCCGCGACCGCCACCGCCACCCCGGTGGACTGCACATAGGACAGCGGTGAGCGCACCCACTCGATGGTCGCGGCCATCACCGCATCGGGCCGGGTCACCAGATCCCAGGAATTCCACCGCTGGAACCGGCCGATCACCACCCCGACCGCACACAACCCCACCGAGAGCGCGACCGACAACCAGCCCGCGAAGGCGCCGAATTCGGCCGTGATCCGGTTATGCACCAACAACAGTGACACCACACCGAGCAGGATGCCGGTCCACGCCGCGAACCCGTACTGCAGCACATGCCGCCACAGTTCGTAGCCCTCGCCGAGATGGACCAGGTCGGTCACCAGATACGGGGCGTTGGGCAGGAATGCCAACCAGCCCAGGCCCAGCGGCAGCAGCCACAGCCGCCGCTCGACCAGGTCGAACGCCACCGCGAACAACATCGGGATCCAGGCCAGGACGAGATTCCACACCAGGAACTTGGTCGGATAGGACATCGGGGCGGCGGGGTCGGTGATCCCCAGCGCCAGTGTCAGAGCGGTCGTCGCCATCAGCGCGACGATCAGCAGGATCCCGCGGGCTTCGGTCATCGGACCAGTCTGCCGGGTCGGGCTCGATCCGCGGAGTGCCGGTCACCGCATCGTGCGCCCGGCGGTTCTCGCGGCCTCGAGGAACGCGAGTACCGCGGGCGCGGTGCCGTCGGGGTGATAGGCCACCCCGATGCTCAGCTGCGGATGGGGGCCGCGGATCGGTCGGTAGGTGACGCCGGCGCGGTCGAGCCGCTGGGTGCGCGACGCGATGAAGCCGACCCCGACGCCGGCGGCCACCAGCGCGATGATCGACTGTGCGGGAAAAGCTTCCATCGCGATCTTCAACGCGAAACCGGCGTCCTGGCACTGTCGCAGCACCGTGTCATACAGCTGCGGTGCGATCTGCCGGGGAAAGATCACGGCCTGCTCGTCGCGGAGATCGCGCAGTTCCAGTGTGTCCGCCGCCGTCAGCCGGTGCTCGGCCGGCAGTGCGACGTGGAAGGGGGCCCGTCCGATCTCCCGGACGGCGAGATCGCGGTCTTCGAGGGGTGGATGCACCAGCCCGATGTCGAGATCGCCCCGCAGCAGGGCGCGCTCCTGTTCGGCGGTGGTCATCTCGCGAACCAGCACTCCCACGTCCGGGTGGGCGTCGCGGAACACCGCGGCGATCTCGGGATAGATGACGTACAGCGCGGGCGCGGTGACGCCGAGCCTGAGTTGGCCGATCTCGCCTCGATCGACCCGTGCCGCCAGATCGGCAGCCTCGGTCATGTGCTGCAGCATCTTTCGCGCCTCGCTCAGGAAGGCGTGCCCGGCCGGCGTCAGTGACACCATGCGCTTGTTGCGATGGGCCAGCCGAACGCCGATCGTCTGTTCGAGGCGGCGGATCTGCTGGCTCATCGCGGGCTGGCTGATGTGGCAGCGTTCCGCGGCGCGGCCGAAATGAAGTTCGTCCGCCAGCGTGACGAAACACTCGAGTCCTGTCCGGTCCATGCGGCCAGCCAACCAGAAATAAGTAAACAGAATCAATCAATCACAACAAAGAGTTGGACCTTATCAAACGTCGGCTCCTAGGGTGGCTGCCATCACATCGGAGCGAGAGACGGGTTGTATGCCACAGCGAATTGTCGACGGATCGCCGATCCGCATCACCGGTATCGAGACGACGGTGGTCAACGCCGAACTGCGCAACTGGGTGCTGGTGAAAGTGCGTACGGATCAGGACGGTCTGTACGGGTGGGGCGAGGCGAGCCTGAACTGGAAGACGCGGGCGGTGCTCGGCGCGCTCGAAGACTTCGAGTCGATGATCGTCGGGCGGGACCCGCGGGATATCGAACAGATCGTCCGGGTTCTGACCAAGCACAGCTACTACCGTCTCGGCATCATCGGAACCACCGCGATCAGCGGAATCGAGCACGCGCTGTGGGACATCTTCGGCAAGTCCGTCGGGCTGCCGGTCTGGCGGCTGCTCGGCGGGCAGACCCGGGACAAGGTGCGGGTCTACACCCACCTCGGCCTCGGTGATATGCGGTCGGTCTACGACACCTACGACGCCCCGGACACCGCCGTCCTGCGGGACAAGGCAACCGAGATCCTCGAAAAAGGTTACGACGCGGTGAAAGTCGTCCTGGTTCCCTACGGTGCGCATCTCAATGTCGCGGCCGAGCGCCGTCGCGTCGACAAGCTGATGGCTACCCTGCGGGAGACGGTCGGACCCGATGTCGACATCATGATCGACTTCCACGGCAGGCCGGCCTCGGTGGCGGCGGCACTGCAGTACATCGAGGTCCTGGCCCCCTATGACCCGTTGTTCTGCGAGGAGCCCGTGCAACCCGGGGACACCGAGGCACTCAAGGCGGTGGCCGAGCGCTCACCCGTGCCCATCGCGAGCGGCGAGCGGCTGATCGGTCTCAAAGAGTTCATCCCGGTGTTGTCGGCCAAGGCTATACACGTCGCACAGCCCGACCTCAACCACACCGGCGGACTTCTGGAGGGAAAGCGGATCGCGGCCCTCGCCGACGCCGAGATGGTCGGCGTCGCACCGCACAACCCCAACGGTCCGATCGCCGGTGCGGCGGCGCTCCACTTCGCGGTCAGCACACCGAATTTCGTGATTCAAGAGGAAATGAGCGGCGCGGTCAGCTGGTACGACGACGTGGTGCGCACCCCGATGCGCCGCGACGGCAGTTTCTGGCAGGTTCCACACGAGCCGGGACTGGGGGTGGAGGTGGACGAGAAGGCCGCCGCGAAACATCCGTACAGCCCGGAGGTGGCCCACAGCAGCGCCGCGGTCCTCGCGGACGGAACGGTGGTGGACTGGTGAGCCTCACGTTGCGTGCCTTCGCGCACCCCGCGGGCCTGCACAATGCGACGCCGCCGCGCATCGTGTTCGGGCCGGGCACCGCTGCGACACTCGCCGAGGAGGTCCGGCGGCTCGGTGCCGGGCGGGCGATGATCGTCACCACACCCGGTCGTCGGCGCATGGGTGACGAGTTCGCCGACGCCATCGGAAGTCTCTGCGTCGGAACGCTTCCCGAAGCGGTCAGCCAGGTGCCCGTCGAGGTGACCCGCCGCGGCGCCGAGAAAGCCGCAGGCAACGGTGCCGACTGTCTGATCGCCATCGGCGGCGGTGCCGCGACCGGGCTGTGCAAGGCCATGGCGTACGAATCCGGGCTGCCCATCATCGCGGTGCCGACCACCTACAGCGGATCGGAGATGACCGGCTACTGCGGGATGACCGAGAACGGCGTGAAGCGCATGCATGAGAGCCTGGCCATGCGCGTATCGACGGTGATCTATGACGCCGAACTGTCGCTGGCGCTGCCGCCCGCGATCAGCGCCGCGAGCGCCATGAATGCGCTGGCCCACTGCGTCGACGCCAGCTATCTGCCGACCCTGAGCCCGCTGCTGGCCCCCGCGGCCGTCGAAGGAGCGCGCATCGTCGCACAGACCCTGCCCGCACTGCTCGCCGACCCGTCGAGCATCGACCTCCGAAACGAGATGCTCTACGCCGCTTACCTCTCCGGTGCGGCACTGACGGGAGGCTTCGCACTCCAGCATGCGGTGGCCCATATGCTCGGTGGCAGCTACGGTGTCGAGCACGGAACCGCGCACGCGGTGGTACTGCCATACGTCACCCGGCAGTTGGTCCGCTCCGCCCCCGAACCGCTGGCCCGGATAGCCGACGCCCTGGGTACCCACGACCTGTCCGGGACCATCTGGGATCTGGTGGCCCAGGCCGGACTTCCGGTCCGCCTCGGGGACATCGGATTCGGCCCCGAGGACATCGAGCGTGGCGTGATGATCGCGACGACGGCGGACGCGCCGTCGACCGATCCCGACGTCCACGACGCGAACCGTCCGGGCAATGCCATCCCCATCACAGCGGACGTGGTGCGCTCCGTACTGCAGGCCGCATGTCGCGGCGATCGGCCCAGTGATCTGCGATGAAGGTATTCCTGATCGGTGAGGCCGGTGAGCACCGCGACGACCTCCGCCCGCATCTGCACGGCCCGGCCGACCTGGTCGCCCTGCCGTGGTCGGCGGCCGGTACGCCGGATTTCGACGGTCAGATCGACGAGGACGACGTCGTGGTGTCCCTGCGGTTTTCGCGGCCGGATGGTGCGCCACCGTTTCGCCTGCTGCATGTCCCCGGCGCCGGTCTTGACCAGATTCGCCTCGACGGGCTGCATCCGGAGACATTGGTGGCCAACGTCTTCGAGCACGAGGGCCCGATCGGTGAGTTCGTTCTGGCCAGGCTGCTGGAATGGGAGATCCGGGCCGGCGCGCTGCAGCGGGATTTCGACGCCGGGTCCTGGCCGCAGATGTACGGCAACCGGATACCGCACGGCGAGTTGGCGGGTAAGACGCTCGTGCTGATCGGCTACGGCCGGATCGGCCGGGCGATCGCCGCGCGGGCGCGCGCCTTCGGCGTGATCGTCGTCGCCGTCGACGACCATGCGACGTCCGACGCCCATGCGGCGGTGTTACCCACCGCCGAGCTGGAACAGCTGCAGTCGCGCGCCGACTATCTGGTGGTGGCCTGCCCGCTCACCCCGGACACCGAGGGCCTCATCGATGCGCGGGCGCTCAAGCGTCTTGGTCCTCATGGCGTCGTGGTGAACGTGTCCAGGGCACAGATCGTCGTCGAGCAGGCGCTGTACGAAGCTCTGCGCGACAATGAGATCGGTGGTGCCATCCTCGATGTGTGGTACCGCTATCCCACTCCCGATGACCCGGACGGCCCGCCGTCGACGGCTCCGCTGTGGGAACTGCCGAACGCCTGGTGCACCCCGCATTCCTGCGCGTGGACCGTCGAACTGCCCCGCCGCCGATACGCGGTGATCGCCGACAACATCAATCGCCTGGTGGCCGGGCTGCCACTGCGCAACGTGGTTCACGCGCCGAAGGGCGCCGCTCAAAGAGGAGCAGAATGATGACCGCCACCCAAGCCCCGGAACAGATTTGGGCCGAGTCCAAGAACCGTCTGATACCCGGAACCGTGATCGGCAGCGTGATCGAATGGTATGACATCGCCGTCTACGGTCAGGCCGCGGCGTTGGTGTTCAGCACGCTGTTCTTCCCCGAATTCTCGGCAACCGCAGGGATTATCGCGTCGTTCGCGACCTTCGGTGTCGGCTATTTCGCGCGACCGCTGGGCGCCATGCTGTTCGGCCATCTCGGCGACCGGTACGGCAGGCGTTTCTCGCTTGTCGCGACGTTGCTGCTGATGGGTTTCGCCACCGTGGCCATCGGGTTGTTGCCGACCTACGCCAGTGTCGGCATGCTGGCGCCGATTCTGCTGGTGGTCTGCCGGCTCCTGCAGGGCCTCGGTGTCGGCGCCGAATATGTCGGAGCCGTAACCATGGTCGCCGAATTCGCACCCGTCAAACGGCGCGGCTTCTACTCCTCACTGCCCGCGGCAGGCGTGTTCATCGGGATCGGGCTGGCCGCGGCGGTCAGCGCCTGCGTGGCGATGCTTCCCGAGGAACAATTGATGACGTGGGGATGGCGGATTCCGTTCCTGCTGAGCCTGCTCGTCGTCGCCATCGGACTTCTGATTCGGCTGCGCGTTCCGGAGTCCCCGGTCTTCACCAACCTCAAAGAGGCGCGGGCGCGGACCAAGGTGCCGGTGCTGGCCCTGATCAAGGTGATGCCGAAGCGCCTACTCCTGGTCATGGTCGCCAACGGCGTGCTGGCCTTCAACATCTATGTGGTTCAGACGTATTCGCTGAGCTACATCGCCGACAAGGGCGTCGCCAAGAGCGTTGCGCTGAGCGCGGTGCTGGTCGGATGCGCGGTCGGCGCGCTGGCGATTCCACTGATCGGAACGCTGTCGGACCGGACCGGGCGCAGGCCCGCCTATCTGGCCGTCAGCGCCTTCTGCGCGGTGATCCCGTTCCCCTTCTTCTGGCTGCTCGACACGGCTAACACCGTGTTGATCCTGGTGGGCTTCGCCCTGGCGCTCGGTGGCTGCCTGACGATGTTCGGCTCACAGGCGGCGTTCTACTCGGAACTCTTTCCCGCCGAGTTCCGGTTCAGTGGTTTCGCGTTGGGGCGCGAGATCCCCGGTGCGGTACTCGCCGGCCCGGCCCCGATCATCTCGGTGGGGCTCGTCGGCTTCGCCGGTGGGTCTGCGGTCTGGCTGGCCGCCGCGATGGTCGCGGTGGCCGTCGCCGGACTTCTCGCGGTGATCGCCCTGCCGGAGACCCGGGGAACCGATCTGGCACCGATGGTGGACCTGGATCGGGCGACCGCGCACCGCCCTGCGGCGTCACCCCGGTAGGGCCCCGCGATTCGGTTCGGCCTGCGCCTAGTTCATGTTCCAGGGTTCGCCGTAGGTGGTGACGCTGTCGCCGGTCGAGGCGATGAGGCGGGCGAAGGGACGCAGCAGCACGCCGCCGGCCGCACCGGTCACGGTGCCGTGGGCGTTGGAGACCGCGACACCACCGGTGGCACCCTTGACGTCCACCGAGAAGGTGGCCACCTCCTGGATGCCGGGGCCGTTGCCGAGGTCGGCCGAGATCGACACACCGGGGAACAGGTTCGGGGTGATGACCGAGCCCAGGGGATCGAGGCCGGAGAGGTTGACGTCGTCGAGCAGGATGTTGGGCGTGGTGTAGGAGAAGTTGATGCCGACTCCGAGTGACCACGGGAAGCCGATCTGGTAGCCGAGCTCGAGGGTGCCCTCGAACTCGTCGGCGCCCTCGCCCGCCACGACGAACTTGGCGCGGCCGGAATGGAACCACTCACGGGTCAGGCGGTTGCGGTCGAGCGGGGACACTCCGTTGAGGAAGGTGTCCCACTGCTGGACGGTCAACGTCCGATCCTGACCGTCGACCAGGCTCAGCTCGTTGTCCAGACCTGCGTGCGATGTTCCTGTGCTGGTGAACAGCGCGGCGATCGCCGCAACCATCGCGATCAGCATCCGACCGATTGCCCTCATGTGCTCCCTAGCCATATCGTCGGCAACCCGCGGCGGGCGACCGTGTTTGTCGTGCCCACCCCGTGCTCTCAGCTGGCTGGCAGAAATCGTCCAGGTAGGCCCCAGGAACATAGCGGTGCGGCATCCGGTCGACAATGGCTACGAATCGAGCCACGTCACCTGCGGCGGCCTGAGGATGGATTAGCTGCAATTGCAGTGCGGTAGGGATTTTCCAGTAGTCATGTAAGTCGCGACGTTAGCTGTACATCCCCGCGCAACGTTTATATTTGCGTTCGCAATTATTCCGTAAGGTGATCAAGATCACCGATCCGGCGGGTGCCCGTACCGAAACAGAACCGCCCCCGGGATGACCCGGGGGCGGTTCAGCAGAGCGTTGGTCAGAACGCCGCTTCGTCGAGTTCCATCACGTCGTTGTCGATGGTTTCGAGGACCTGGCGGGTGCTGGTCAGCAGCGGCAGCTGGTTCTTGGCGAAGAACGAGGCGGCCGCGATCTTGCCGTCGAGGAAGGTCTGCTCGTCACCGGTCGCTCCGGCGTCGAGCTTGTCGATCGCCACCGCGGCCTGGCGCAGCAGCAGCCAGCCCAGCAGCAGGTCGCCGACCGAGAGCAGGAACCGCACCGAACCCAGGCCCACCTTGTAGATGCTCGCCGTGTCCTCCTGGGCGGCCATCAGGTAGCCGGTCAGGGTGGCGGCCATGCCTTGCACGTCCTGCAGGGCGGTGCCCAGCAGGGCACGTTCGGTCTTGAGCCGGCCGTTACCGGACTCGTTGTTGATGAACTGCTCGATCTCACCGGCCACGAACGCCAGCGCCTGGCCCTTGTCGCGGACGATCTTGCGGAAGAAGAAGTCCTGGGCCTGGATGGCGGTGGTGCCCTCGTAGAGGGAGTCGATCTTGGCGTCGCGGATGTACTGCTCGATCGGGTAGTCCTGCAGGAACCCCGAGCCACCGTAGGTCTGCAG
>NZ_JBSFPX010000227.1:0-10252 GCF_053588415.1 Mycobacterium sp. NPDC003449 | reverse complement strand
CCCCGCCCACCCCCAACAAGTTAGCTACACCTACCACTGATCACTATGCTTGAGTCACACATCTCTACAACCATCCCCCACACACCACACACCACACACCACCCACACTCACCAACGGCTACGCCGCACACCACCCACCAAAAAGAAGCCTCGAACACCAGCCACCCGGCCACCACCCCAGACACCAGCAGAGGCCGGCCAAAACCCACCGACCCCCACCAGCACCACCAACAACGACCTACCTCACCGAGCCCACCTCACTAAACGCATCGGCTCGCGACGGATCAGACCGAAACCGACCACCGTCGACGAACACCGCTACTGCCGTCCGGTGCGCGTTCCGGAGCAGGTCAAGCGCAGCCTCGTAGCCCGCCCAATCCACCACCCTCCACAGCACCGGCCCCATGTGAACGTCCACCCAGTACAGCCGACGACGACGGTGGTCATCGAAACCTGACTGCGGTACCACCGCCCACTCTGGTGGGCGCGTCCATGTCACCGACAGCGCCGATACCCCTGGCCACGGTTCATCACTGCCGCCGCCGAGTTCAGCCGTACCGGCGACGCCGCGCAGTGCCTCGCGCACCGCGCCGAACGCCTGCAGGACGGTCCACACCTGTTCGGCCGAGGTGAAGGTCATGAGCACCTCACCCCACTGCACCGTCACCGTCGCCAGCTCGGTGCGCGCGTCATGGACTGAAATGCGGCCGGGCAACGGCCTGACCATCACCATGGTTCTGGTCACCACTCCCGCTGGAATCCGCATGTCAGCGCCTCCCAGCCGGATCTATGTGACTGCAGCTGTCACCGACGGCGCGCGCCAGATCCAGCGCGGCATCGATCATGCGATAGCGCGCATCCTCGTCGGCGAGCTCGTCGCCATCGCACTCCATCCACGCGGTGTGTAGGGCTACGACGTCGGCGGCCTGCTCGATCAGCGTTCCCGCCACTGCCGGGTGAGGTGCCATCGTGACCGGAGTGCGGTCGTCACGGTCGCGTCCCAGGTACGCGTTGAGGTCGTCCAGCCGCACGACGTACTCGCCTCGTATGTCCAGGCCCGCGCCGAGCAGCTCGCGTGGCAGGTGCCCAACGGCATCGTTGAGCGCGTCGTCAGTGTCGGGAATGGCCAGCTGGCCGGACACTTCCACGCGGATCAGTGGCCGGTTGTGGTCGAGCAGCCACGCTCGCACCACGTGGACCGCGGCGCGGCCTACCTGTGCGGCCACGGCGTCCCGTTGTGTCAGGGCGGCCTCCAGGGCGGTGTGCGCGGCCACTATCTGCGGAGCGGGGACGGTGGGGCCGCTGGCCCCACCGTTGAACGTCGCCGTCATCACACGGCCTCCACATCAACCACGTCGAAGTCTTCGACCAGCTCGCGCAGTTCGGCCCGAGTCAGGTTGTACAGGGCATCGATCACTTCGGGGGTGCCGACCTGCTCACGAGCGACGTCGCTGTCGACTCCGTTGGACTGGATTCGCAGCCGCAGCGAAACGTCCACCACCACGTCGTAGTCGCGTGATCGGGGCCGCAAGCCCTGGTTGAGCATGAAGGTGTCGAACACGCTGCACAGGCTGTTTTCGTCGGCGAATTCGTGTGCCGCATCGACAATCGACTCCAGGCGCACCTGCTCGCGATTGAGTGCCAGGCTGGTCTCCCGCAGCTTGTCACTGGTCCGCGCGTTCTCCCAGCTCGACGCCGCCAGGACCGGCACCCACGAGGGCACCGCCGGGTTGGTGATCGACCAGGTGCGCAGCACCATTTCCGAGATCGGGCGGGCGGCGACCACCGCCATCGGATCAACGGACACGACGGCGCACCAGCGTTCACCTGCAGTCGGTTCCGGCTCCACCACCAGCCAGCCATTGGCTAACTCATCCGACGAGACGACGACGGTAACCCAGGATCCTGTATCGGCTCGCTCGGGACGGTTCAAGAGGTTCGCGACGGACACCGATTCCTCGATTGCGGCACCAACATTTACATCAGACACAACGCCTCCTATGGGCAGTCGGTACGATCCCAGCCACCCCCAGATCAGAGGCACCAGAACCGCTTATCAGTTCGCCCCGGCAATCTCTCCGAGACACCTTCAGATTAGCGCCGACCACCGACAACTCAGCAGTTCAATGCACGTTTTATGGACCCACGAGCGCGGTTTGCTGAATCGAGCACAGCAAACTGTCTGAACCATCCTATGTGATGTCCGTCATATGACTCATAGCCTTATCAGGTGGTGACTTACGTTGTCCCTCAATATGTTTCACGCCCCGCTTATCTCCGTGATCTGTTGCGCCGCAACGCATCTCGTCTACCTCTGGCTATCGAAATATCTTGCAGCGCAGTGCTTTTAGCTGTTCCCCACTGGCGGGGTGCGCAGCGCCACAGGGCCGACTTGTCGGACCCTGGCGCTACCATCAAAGGGTGGGGGGAGGGAGCACCCGCCAGTGGGAACAGCAAGTAGCCGCCCCGATTTAGGCGGCGCCGGCCTCGGCATTTGACTTGACGTCATCAATTCAGTGACCTACTCTGTGACTTGACACCATCAAGTATTTGGCCGATATGTCAGCTATCAACTTCCGAGAGGATGTGGCCGACCAATGATGATCAGCCCTTCCACCGGCGGCGACCAGACCGGAGGCTCAACGATGACCGCATCAATCCACTTCCCCACCGGTAGCGATCGGACCGCGGCCGCCGAGCCGGCCGACTTCGATTCCATCGCCCAGGGCGCCGGCATCCCAACCGCCGGCCGGATCCGCCACTGGTTCGAGCAGGGCTGGTGCGCCGCCACCCGCTCTGACGTGCTGACGCACGGCGGCACCGACGACGCACTGGTCCGCTATGCACTGCGGTCCTCGCACACTGAGGCCAACGACCGCCCCGCACGGCGAGCGTTCGCCAAGGGGGTACGCGCCAAGCTCACCGACTACCGAGCGCGCGGACTTATCTGACCGCCACAACGGCCGTCCAACCACCATCCCCAACAGAAATAGGAGATCACCACCATGGCCAGCATCGCAGCCGACTTCCCCACTGGCACGCACGATTCCGATCAGACCCGGCCCGCGGTCTGCGCCACCATCCCCCGGCCTCGAGCCCTACCTTCGCCGACCTCGTTCACCCGTCACTACACCCAAGGTGCGCAGCTGCTCGCCGCGGCGATCACCAGCCCCACCCAAACTGCGTTCGACGCCGCGCACAGGTCCGCCATCCGCGCTATCGGCGCCTCGTTCTGCGGGGACGACCTCACCATGTCGGTGCAGTGGGATCTCGGGCAGTCCCTGGCCGCGAGCATCGCCGATGCCGCCCAGCGATTCGGGTTCAAGGCGCCGCGGTGAACTCGCCCGCTGCTAACGGAGGCCTCCAATGACCAGAGCCCGTCAGAAATCCACCCGCCTGCGCGAGCTTGCCCGCCTCGCCGACACCCATTACTGGGATTCGGTGTCGCTGCGACTCATCGGCAGCGAGTGCCCCGGCTATCTGTTCACCCGCGGCCTCACCGAGGTCGAAGTCCGCGCCACCGCACAGGGGCGCATCGTGCGAGCGGTGCGTACCTCCCCTGCTCAACCGGACGCCGACCCCACGACTAGCCGTTTCGAGGCGGTGGCCAGTTGGCTCACCGCGCCGCGCGAATCGTTGCCTGCGGGGATCGAGCGGCGTACCCGTGTTCGCCGCTCGATGGGTGGATCGATGTTGCTGGTCACCACGGATATCTGCAGCAGCTGCGGCGGCCCGGTCAACAATGCGCCGATGACCCGCACGTACGCCGATGACACCGACCGCTGGGTTCACGTGCGTGATGCCGATTGGGTCGACAATGTCCACCATGCCCGCCCTGTCGGCGGCCGCGTCACCGACCGTGACCAACCAGGTCCGTGGCGCGTCGCCGGGCGGCCTGTCTGACCAACCCGGTACAACAACCATCAACCCGACGACGGAACGGATCGCCCGAAATGACCACCGAAGCAAAGACTCTCAACCCTGATTCCAGCGGCAATGTCTACATCTCCACCGCCGCGGGTCTGCGCGGCATCGTCGCCTCCGACTGGCTTGGCGTTGAGGCGCCGTTCACCTGCCCGCCGACAATCGACGGCTACCGGGCCGACGGGGTACGCATCACCACTGACGGCGCGCTGGAGTGGATCGTGGGCAATATCGGCAACATCCCTGTCGTCGAGCTCGCCCCAGGCGCCTACAACGCCGTGGGATGGTCTCTCGTCGTCACTTACGACGGCAGCCTGGAGGTCACCAATGCCAGCACCGGCCGCACCGTCGCGGTCAGCCTCTACAGCGTCGAGGCACGCTGAACCCTCATCAAGGGCTATCTGTCGTCTCACAGGTCGTCGCGCGGTGGCCCATGAGCCATGACCGCCATCAGGTAGTCCTGGTGCTCGATGGCCGGCAGCTCAGTCCACTGTGGCGCCACCACTCGGGCCGGCGGCCATTCCACCTCTGCAGGGCAGGGTGGTTGGCGACGGCACGCCAGCCACTCTCTCCAGACGGCCCGACTCGCCTGATGACAGGTGATGCGCGCCGCCCGTTCCTCGAACACCCCCACGCTCTCGCCGAGCTCGTCGACTGTGATCGTGCCGGCGGTGAGCTGACCACGCCGACGACTGATCAAGCCGACCCGTGCCAGCTCAGCCACTCCGTCGAAAGCACTGGCCCGCGACATCCGCGCGGACACCACCAGATCCGCGATCGCCACCCCGTCCGGTCCGCCGGCCACAATCAGCTCGTAGAGGCGCCGGTGCCTCAGCCCGATCGCTGACCACACCGGATGCACATCGATCGGCGTCGGCCGCCCCGGTCCGGTCGGATCGGGGTCCAGCACATCGGGTGTCGTCAGGGCGTAACGGTCAGCACGCATCCCGGTGGCCGCCGAAACCAGCAGCACCGGAGAACCTGGCATCTCACGCAGCATCCGCAGCGTCGACCACACCGTCGTCTCACTGATCAGCCCAGCGCCGATCGACAACGACCGGCCGCCCACCCCGACCACCGGCACCCCATCAACGATCTCGCCCGCCTTGACTGCAGCACTGGCGAGCGCCTGTAAGACAGCGGCCACCGTCCATCTGGCGGTGTGCGAGCGGAACGTGGTGTCGCACCAGCGGGAAGCGTGGGACAGCCAGCGTTGGTGGGGCCCGTAGCGTGGTGGTGTACCTGTCCCCCCTGTGTGTACTTGTTTCCTGTGCGTGCAGGTCTGGACTTTACGAGCAGCCTCAGCGACGAACCGTTGAGCTTTGGCCCAATCCCTCGCCAGGGCGTCATCTTGGTGAGTTCCGTAGCGGTGGTAGGCAACTGCCAGACCTTGTCCCCACGGTGCTCCGACCGTCATGTGGTCACGGATATCGGTGAGGCTCATCCCGCGCCATGCAGCGTGAAACAGCACTGACTGTCGGGCCTCTGAGCGGCTGGACCACCGTCGGTCGGCGGGAAGTACTCCAGTCGAGGCGAAGGTGTCCACGGCGGCCGGCAGCGGGCTGGAAAGTCGGTACTGGGTCCGCAACCGGGCATCCTCGAGAATTCCCTCGAACACGTCGTCGGCCGCCTGGTGGTTTGTCGGCGGCGAAGCGGGTGCCGGGATCTGGCTGTGAGCGCCCAGGAGCTCGACGAGTAGGGCGAACAACTCGGGCCGGTTGCGTTGAGCCAGGACAGCTGCGGCGTCAGGCAGAGTGCCGTCAAGAATCCGCCAGCCACCCTCGCGGCACCGGGAACCGGGCGCGGTGAGCGCACCCTGTTGGGGGTGCAGCATCGGCGAAGAATCCAGGGTCGGGCAGCGCGCGGCGATCGCGGCCAGTACAGGCCTGACCTCGTCGAGGGTGACCGCGCGAGCCAGCGGCACCCACACGTGCGCGCCGCCGCTGGTGGAGCGATCTGAAATGAACGAGGCGCCGAGCTCGTTGAGCCAACCGATAATGCGGTGCCGATCGGCCAGCACGGCGGCCGGCCCGGCGGACTTGGCATCAAGATCGAGCGCCAGAACCCGGGTACGGCGCCGGTTGTAGAGCGGTACTGCCGCCGGCGTGTCGGGCAGTCGTTTGGTCAGCTGGGTGCGCAGATCGAACCCGTGCCCCGGCAGCCACAGCCGCATGGTGGAGCGTGCTGCGAGCGCCGGCGCGAGCGTTGCCCAGGTCTGAGCAGCGAGTTCGTGTCCAACATTGTCGACAGCAAGAGGTGAAGTAACCGCAGGCGCGGTCATCGACTACCTGAGACAGGACGGCTTGCGAGCGACACTCGCGTGACGACCTGCGCAGATATACAAATCTGTGACGGAGCGCTTCCTAGAAAATGGTCTAGATGTGCGCTACCGTGAGACTTGCTTTGCATGAGCAGAAGTCCCTTCGGGGATGCCCCGGTGGTGGACGGACCGGGGAGTCGAGCGGCAACTCGATTCCAAACCGTTCACGGACGTGGCCCCGCCTCTGGTGGGGCCTTCGTCATGTCGGGGTGATTCGTCCCCCACACGGGCCAGCTATTCAGATGTTCAGCTGCGAGACGTCACCGCCAGGGTGCGCTCCGCGGAATGAATCAAATGGCCAGTGGCAGCCCCTCCGCTTTCATCACCATCGGTTGATTCATCTTGAGAACAAACTCGGACTTGCCGGCGGCCTCACACATCACGTCGGAGACGATCTGCTTCAGCGACGTGTCGTAGGCCTCGGTCATGTCATCAACCCAAGTGCGGACATCAGAGGGCAGACGCGTCATGACGTCGACGGCCTCATCGGCGTCCCCCTCCTCGCAGGCAGCCGAGTCGGCATCATTCACCTCGGTTGACGCGAAAAGCTCGTCTACCTCAACGCGTTCGCGGTTCATGTCCTGCACGAGCTCGGGGTGACCAGCCCGCACGGAAACAACATCGGCGACCACCTGTGAAACGCAACTGCGGTACGCAGCAGCCTCGGTAAGCGCCCATTCCCACACCGGGCGCGGCAGTACCGTCGCTGTGGGCACGCGCGGCCCCTTCGACGGCCTTCCTTGACCCCAGAACCGATCGCCGCGGCGGCGGTTGGGTGACGTTGTATCGGCCATGCCGATCAACCTTTCACCTTTTCTGAAAACTTCGTTCACGACACGCTGCCTGAGCTCGAGATTTTCAGAAATAGTGCCAACGCTGACAAGGTGTGCTCGCTCATGGGGGCTGAGTGTCGGCCCCTCGATCCGGCTTGGGCGAGCATCGAGGAGGCATTGTGGCGACGCACTATCCCGGCGGCCAGGTCGCAGCACGCGACGCGACCGGCGCCGAGTACCGCTTCGTGCTGACGGATTCTTACGACGGGGTGGCGATCGATCACGTGGAAAGCGAATACGTGAGAGCGCGCGGCACCCGGTTCACGGTGCATTTCGACGAGGCCGCGGTGCGCTATTGGCGCAACCTCGGTGTTGTCGTCGAGACGCCGGTGGTCACCACCGACCCGGCAGAGTTGACGGCGTCAAACTGACAACTCCGCTCTTTGGCCGATTTTCCGTCGAGTCAATGAGCTGACCCCAAGCGGCGGTTGCTTGACCCAAACGGAAAATACGCTCCCGGCTCGCTCCCCCACTCTGAAATCACCTCCGTTGCGATCGCTTCTGTGTGGCACAGCCCCGACGTCGCGGCCTGGCATTACTTCGGGCGCTCCCGCCGCCCTGCTCTCACCGCGCGGGGGCGGCCGAAACTCGTTCGCTATGACTTGACGTTATCAAGTCATAGCGGTTACCCTTAACTTGACGACATCAAGCCTAAAGGGGGAGAATTGGCCGACCGGATGGATCAGCTCGTCAGCGCGGCAGTGCGCCAAGGATTCAAGGTCTGGCAAACCAAGCGCGGGGCCTGGGTCTTCGCAAAGGGAAGCCTGACCGTGACCGAGGCCGGCACCCCCTCGACGGCGATGCAGTGGGTGCGCCTCATCGGCGCGCTCCGCGGCGTCGGGCTGGTGTTTCCGGAACAGGACACCGAGCCGAGTGAGGGAGACCGATGACGTTGACGTGGACCGTACAGCTGAGCTGCATCGCGCCCGGGCTCAGCGAGGACCGCCGCCTCGACATCGTCGAGGAGCTCTCGGCCAACGCCGTCTACGACAGCGAGACCGGCAAGCTGGTCCTCACCTTCGAAGTAACGGGCGCGACCCTGCGTCAGGCTGCCGACGAAGCCTTGCGCACCGCTGGCGCAGCCGTGGGCACCAAGCCCACCCGCATTCGGATCATGCCGACCGAGGACTTCATCGCCGAGCTGTCCGCACCCGGCGCTCAGGATCTGGTCGGGCTTCGCGAGATCGCCGCACAGTTCGGTGTCTCATCCCAGCGCGCCCATCAGATAACTCAGATCGAGACCATGCCTGACGGTCAGCCCGGGTTCCCCGAGCCGGTGTCACGGCTGGCCTCCGGCCCGATCTTCACCAAGGCCTCCGTCGACGCGTTCGCGGAGCGGTGGGAACCGTTTCGGGTCAAACGCGGCGGAGGCTTCCCCCGCAAGGGCGGCCCAGCAGAGGCTCTTGGCTCCCCTGGCGCACCCCGGCGCGGCCAGAAAAGCTCCACCGTCTCGGCGGCCACACAGTAAGGACAATCCACATGCTCGGATCGCTTATCGGGATCATCATTTTCTTTCTTGTCGTGCGCTATCTGGTCAAGTTCCTCTACCGAGTCGCGCTACGGCGAGCGAGCCGTCCCGTGATGCACGTGAGCATCAATTATCCTGCGGATATGTACCCTCAGGCCAATTCGACCGAGCCTCATAATCGGAATGGGGCAAGCCGGAATGCTTTCCGTGAGCCGGTCCGGTTCGATGAGCCGATACTGTTCCCTCACAAGGAAGCGGCCGATCTTGATAAGCCGGATGAGTCTCTGGCTGAGTTTTTCTATGACTTTGACAGCGACAGTCGCCGGAACTAGGAATATCCATTCGCCCTAGCCGAGGAAACAAGCAATGACAACTGCGGGTACGCCCAAAGTTCTACAGCTGTTGTTGTCCCGAGGTATCCCGCGCCCGTTGTCGCATTTGACCAATGGGTCGTGCGCTGTCATTTCCGATTCCCACACGATCGCTGTACACGACAGCAGCGATTCACCGGAATGGACGTTGACCGCCCAGGCGCGTTGGCCCGAGGAATTCCAGTTCAGCTCCCACCCCTGGGCCGCGATCGCCCCGGCAGGTTCCGGCGGTGTCGTCCTACTGAATATGGCGGCATGCGATATCGGCGCATTGCCCGCCGAGGTGCGGATGTCGCTGTTGATGCAACAGCAGCGGTACTCCCCTGACCCGCTCCCGGTGTCAGACCTGTCGCCCCGTTATCGCATCACGCTCGATGCCATGCAGCTGTTTGTCGCGGCGGCCACCGGCGCTAAACGAGTCATCCCCGTCGGCGCCGCGTTCACCGTCAGCGACGATGCCTACCGACGCCATGAGCAGCTGACGTTTTCCTACCTGTCACCGTCTTTGCGGATCGTTGCCCGAGCTATCTCGCAGTTCGGCCCGCTGTCTACCAATGACTTGCTTCACCGCGTGTATCCGGCACCCACCGCCAACAACAAGAGCACCCTGCACGTGCAGCTGTCGAGGCTGAGCAAAGACCCGCGCATCACCCTCAGTCGTGACGGTGACGGCCGACTGATGATCGCCCACGCCACCGCCATCAGCGACGCCAGCTGAGACATCCCGCGCGACGCCTGGTGCTGCGCGCGACCGCACCTCAACTGTTGCGGACCGCTGGCGCCGCCACTGTTGCAGACCACTGTTAGAGGCACTGTTACAGGCCACAGCCTGCGCACATGCCCCGCCAACCACACATATCTCCTGGTCACCAGCTATAACAGGTTTCACCGCCGGCGGGAGGGGGTGGGTTTCCGGGCCCCCGTGACGCTGGGAGCGGACTGCTCGCACTCCCCGTCTCTCCACTAACGCCACGTCTTCACGCGGCCCATCGCCACAGGCCGGTGCCTATAACAGTGGCTAGCGGGCGGGGTGGCCGACGATCTCGATACCACCGATGGCGAAAGTGGCGGGGCGGTTGTCCGTCGAGGCCGGCGTAGACGGGGCCGGATCCAGGCCCAGGTTGCCCAGATCTCCGAAGATTCCCGGCTTCGGCTGGCCCTCACCGGTGGCCGGCGCTTCGGGCGCGACGCTCTCAGTTCCCAGGATCACCATGCGGATGGTCTTGGTCATCGCGCTGTGCATCGGCGTGGTCTGCCGTTCCTTCTTGTTGGTGTACCCCTGACCGTCAGGCCCTGCGGGAATGGGGTCGCCGTAGTCGAGGTAGAACATCGCCGA
>NZ_JBSFPX010000226.1:0-10326 GCF_053588415.1 Mycobacterium sp. NPDC003449 | reverse complement strand
CCCCATCAGTCACATAAGCAACATGCCTGGCAAATCCCAGTGTCACACAACGACACGCCGATCACCCAGGAAATAAGTGCGGCTGTAGTACTAGGGCACGCCTAGGGCTGATCTGCGACTGCCTTAACGACGATGTCATCACGGCTGCTGGCGCCCCACACCTTTGGCGATTCGGCTGTCCGCCCGGTCCTCGGGCAACAGACCGGGCGGCAGATTCCTGTTTTTACTGGCTGACCAGCGAAAACAGCGACAGCTCGGTGGCCGGTTCGCGTTCGTTTGTAGGCTCCGACATATGCCGTTCAACGCCGATGACGTCTTCGCTGGGTACACCATCCAGCGGCTCCTCGGCTCCGGCGGCATGGGAGAGGTCTACCTCGCCCAGCATCCCCGTCTGCCCCGCCTCGACGCGCTCAAGATTCTGTCGGCGAACGCGACGCGCGACGCCCAGTTCCGGACCAGGTTCACCCGGGAGGCCGAGCTCGCCGCGACGTTGTGGCATCCACACATCGTCGGTGTGCACGACCGTGGTGAATTCGAAGGCCGGCTGTGGATCTCGATGGACTACGTGGAGGGCACCGACGCCCGTCACCTGCTCGAGCGGCAGTATCCGTCGGGCATGCCCTATCGGGACGTCGTGGAGATCGTGACGGCGGTCGCCGAAGCGCTCGACTTCGCCCACGAACGACGCCTACTGCATCGAGACGTCAAACCGGCGAACATCCTGGTAACCGAACCGACGGCCAGCGCTCGCCGACGCGTACTGCTCACCGATTTCGGGATCGCCAGGGAAGCCGACGACGTGAGCGGTCTCACGGATACCAACATGGCTGTCGGCACCATCGCCTACGTCGCGCCCGAACAGCTCACCAGCAAAACGCTCGATGGTCGGGCCGATCAGTACGCCCTGGCCGCGACGGCCTTTCAGCTGTTGACCGGCGCGCCCTTGTTCGGCGATGCCAATCGCATCGTCGTCGCAGGCAAACACCTCAACGAACCTCCGCCTGCGCTGTCTCAGCGCCGCCCCGACCTCGCCCACCTCGACGCGGCGATGGCGAAGGCCCTGGCCAAGCAGCCGGACAAGCGCTATCCGCGGTGCGTCGACTTCGCCCGGGCACTGGGCGGGAGCCTGGATGAGGCGACCGCGCCCGAGCCGGCACTGGAGCAGACCGCGCCCGAGCCGGGACCACACACCGCGCCGATGGCGATGCCCGGCGGCCCAGATCCGGCCAGCTCCTCGCACACCAGGCGGTTGGACGTACTCACGGTGCTCGGCACCGCCCGTGCGGTCCAGAAACACCCGGCCGGAGCCGACACTGACGAGGAAGTCTGGTCCTTCTACGTAGAGCGATACGAGTCCACAGGCGAAGCGAGCACCGTCGTACCGGTCGAACTGCGTGGCGACTCCATCACCGGCGAACTCTCCGACGGGGACGTCGTGGAGGTCAGCGGATTCTGGGATGACCAGACACTGTTCGCCGACTCGGTGATCAACCACTCGTCCGGTCCGCGCGGCCGCCGGCGCACCTCGTTCGAGGTGAAACCGGGTAAGCGGTCCGCACGCACGTCGGGCCCGCTGCGCATCGCCGTTCTGCTGGCCGTGATCGCGGTCGCCGTCGCGACCGCGATCTATTTCGTCACTGGCGGCTTCGGCGTGTCAACGCAGGGTGGCCCCGGCCCGCTGGTTGCGCCGGAGAGCGCGACGGTGTTCTCCCCCGGCGGCGCCCCTGACCACCCGGATCGGGCGGGTCTGGCCATCGATGCCGACCCGGGCACGGCCTGGCCCACCGACATCTATCAGGATGCCGCACCGTTCCCCTCGTTCAAAGAAGGCGTCGGTTTGATGTTGCAGTTGCCGGCATCGACGGCATTGAGCGAGGTCACCATCGACGTGCCCAGCACGGGAACCGAGGTGCAGATCCGTGCGGCCGACAGCGCCGACCCGGGCAGTCTGTCCGACACCACCGAGTTGACCCCGACCGTGACGCTGCAACCCGGTGAGAACACCATCACCGTCGACAATCACACGAAAACATCTCATGTGCTGGTGTGGATTTCGAAGTTGGGCACGCTCGACGGGCAGAGCCGCACGAACATCTCCGACATCGAACTGCGGGCCGCGGGTTGACCCAATCCGGCTGGAAGGTCTAGTCGGTCGCGACGTGCGGCGGGTCGTAGATGACGAGGAACACGAGATCCTCGCTGCCCGTATTGACCAGGCTGTGCAGCATGTTCGCCGGAATCTTGACGAAGGTGCCCGGCTTGGTTTCGCGGAACTGCTCACCCAGTTGCACCCGGGCCGTGCCGAGCAGGAAGTAGAACGCATGGTTGTAGTCGTGGTGATGGGGTGCGGATCTCCCGCCGGGACCGAACCTGGTCAGTTGCGCGCTGAACAACTTCGAATACTGGGGGCCGACCAGGTCATCACTGATCCAGAAGTCCGGACCGAGGTCGGTCTGGTGCCAGTCAATGTCGGCCAAGTCGACCACATTTGTCGACGCGGTGTCACCCATTGGATTCTCCTCTCACAACAGGCCGCCGTCACGGTGCGGCCCCGTCCTGTTCTTCGGTTGCCCACCAGGCCAATCCGGCGATGAACCCTCGCTGATCCCGGGGTGAGAGCCGTGCCATGGCCCGCAGGAGTGGTGCGGACCGCACGGTGATGAAGGCCTCGACCGCCGGCCGCGCATTCGGCGAGAGGGACACCAGAGTGCGCCTGCGGTTTTCGGGATCTTCCCGACGTATCACCAGCTCGGCACGACTCAGGTCACCGACGAGTTCGCTTGCGGTGGATAGGGATACGTGCAACCGCTCGGCGATATCGGTCACACTGGCCGGCTCGCCGGCGATGAGTTGGGTGAGGACGGCGGCGTGGCGGCCGGCCAGCCCTTGTTCGCGGAAGATCGTCTGCAACGGTTCCGGCAGCTCCACCCGCGCGCGCCGAAAAGACGGCGCGATGGTTTGCACATGACTGAGTGCGGTGAGCTGCTCTGACGTGGGCCGCTGGTGTGGCATGAGAACCACTCTAGCATTGTTTGTGTTTCCGAACTATTCTGATATTCGAACTTATCTGGTGCCGATGTCACGTCCGACGGGAGAACGGTGATCACATGACTACTGCCCACAACGGCTGGACCGGGCCGTCGCACCGTCGGCACGTATGGTGGGCGGCCACCGTTTTCGCGCGAGCCGCGCTGGCGGCCGCGTTCCTTTCCGCGGTCGCCGATCGGTTCGGGTTGTGGGGCGCCGCGGGCACCGGCAATGTCGCATGGGGAAACTTCGACGCGTTCACCCGATATCTGCATTCCCTTGCGCCGTATCTGCCGTCGGGGTCGCTCGGCGTGGCGGCGTGGGGAGCCACGGCGGTCGAGATCGTCCTGGGCGTCGCCCTGTTGCTGGGCGTGGCGCTGCGGTGGGCCGCACTGGCCAGCGCCGCCACCCTGATCGTGTTCGCGATGTCGATGTTCTTCTTCTCGGGATTCGAAACTCCCCTGAGCGCATCGGTTTTCAGCGCCGCAGCGGCTGCGCTGCTCCTCGCCCTCTGCCCGCTCGGCAGCGACGTCCTGAGTATCGACCACCTGCGCCGGACCGGGCGCACCGAACCGAAAGAGGCGGCGTGAACCTCATCGACGACGATATGCGTGACATCGTGAACAGCGCCAAACTGGCGTTCGTCGCGACGGTCAACCCGGACGGCTCGCCGAACCTGTCCCCCAAGGGCTCGGTCCGTGTCTACGACGACGACCAAGTCGCATTCATGGATATCGCCTCGCCCGGGACCATCGCGAACCTGTCGGCGAACAACCGCATGGAGATCGCCGTCATCGACTTCCTGCGACGTCGGGGTTACCGATTCAGCGGCACCGCCGAACTGCACCGGGCGGGCAGTGCCGTGCACACCTGGTTACAGCAATGGCTGCTCGACCTCAACGGGCCGGGCTACCCCGCCAACCAGGCCGTCGTACTCAAGGTTGAGCGGGTGCGACCGATCCTGTCCCCGGCCTACACCTACGGCGGCGCCGACGAACACTCCCTCGTCACCCAATTTTCGGCCACCTACCTCAACGCCTCGACACCGGCAGACGGCTGACGATTCTGTTGTGAGGACGGCCTTTCGCTACCACCGGCGCCGATCGCGCCGGTGGTAGCGTCGTCACCGCTAGTGGCAAGGAGCCGGCAGAATGACCAGCATGGCGGAGCGCGCCCCGCGACGTGCGGCAGCGTGGATGGCGATCGCGGCGACACTGACGACGGCAGTCGGCTGCGCCGCAGCATCGGACCGACCGGTCGCATCCGACGATGCGGTGACGACGTTGCCCGTCCCGGCCAATGTTCCGCCCTTTCCGTTGCCCAGCGACATTCCACCGGTGCCGCTGCCGAGTGC
Source organism: Mycobacterium sp. NPDC003449 (assembly GCF_053588415.1). Classification (NCBI taxonomy): domain Bacteria; kingdom Bacillati; phylum Actinomycetota; class Actinomycetes; order Mycobacteriales; family Mycobacteriaceae; genus Mycobacterium; species Mycobacterium sp. NPDC003449. The sequence goes on along the minus strand of NZ_JBSFPX010000226.1, from coordinate 5,945 downwards.
GGTCCCGAACGTGCAGATGCCGGGCGAGATCCCCCGCGTGCAGCTTCCCGGAGACATTCCGCGGGTCGAGTTGCCCGCCGATATCCCACCGGTTCAACTGCCCGCCGACATTCCCCCGATCACTTTTCCGTAGTCACGGGCACATCGACATCACTCGGCGCTGAGTAACGTTTGTTACATTGTCGGTCGTGACGGTGTTCGCCGCCCTGCAGCAGGTATGAGCTCAACGGTGAATGCGCTACCCCGGTCCCGGTTACTGCCGCTCTACGCGGCCGGTTTCGTCACCGCCTTCGGGGCGCACAGCATCGCCGCGAGCCTGGCCGGCTTCACCGAGTCCGAACACACCAGTCTGCTCGCGTTGGGGCTGCTGCTGGCCGTCTACGACGGCGCCGAAGTTCTCCTCAAACCCGTGTTCGGAACCCTGGCCGACCGGATCGGCGCGCGCCCGGTTCTGCTCGGCGGCCTGGTGGCCTTCGCACTGGCCTCGGCGGCGTTCGTGGTCGCAGGCAACCCCGGCCTGATCGGGCTGGCCAGATTCGGCCAGGGTGCCGCCGCGGCCGCGTTCTCGCCCGCGGCCGGGGCGATGCTGGCCCGGCTCACCCCGACCACCGCACACGGCCGCACGTTCGGCAGCTACGGCGCGTGGAAAGGGCTGGGCTACACCCTGGGGCCGCTGCTGGGCGGCGTCCTGGTCACAATCGGTGGCTACTCGTTGCTGTTCAGCACGCTGGCGGTGCTCGCCGCCGCCGTGGCCGGCTGGGCCGCCGTGGCCGTCCCCGCCGTGGAGGTGCTGCCGAAAGCCCGGCAGACCGTGCTCGATCTGGCCCGCCGCCTGTCCCGAGGTACATTCCTGCGGCCCACGGCGGCGCTGGCCGGCGCCACCGCCGCGCTCTCGGTCGGTGTCGGATTCCTTCCGGCGGTCGGTGCCCGCGACGGGTTAGGGCCCCTGGTCACCGGTGCGGTCATATCGGTGCTGGCCGCTACCGCCGCGCTGATCCAGCCACGCGTCGGACGTGCCCGAGACGCCGGCCGACTACGAGACACCACCGGCATGACCGCCGGGCTATTGCTGGCCGCCACAGGCGCCGTGGCCTCCGCGCTCGTCCCTGGCGTCGTCGGCATCCTGCTGGCCGCGGTGCTCATCGGAGCCGGTACCGGGCTCATCACACCGCTCGGGTTCGCGTACCTGGCCCGGACCAGTCCGCCCGAACGACTCGGCCAAACCATGGGGGCGGCCGAGGTCGGCCGGGAACTCGGGGATGCCGGCGGACCGCTGCTCGTCGGGGCCGTCGCCGCGGTGGTGACCCTGAACGTCGGGCTGTTGGCGCTCGGTGTCGCACTCGCGGCACTGGCTCTGCTGGTGTGGATTTCGGTGGTGGTCACCGCACGGAGAACGACGACACCGTTCACCGATCAGCAGCCAGGACAGCCGCGAGGCCCGCTTGCAGATCCTTGACGAAATACCCGGGAACCTCCAACGACGGGAAATGTCCCCCGGTCTCGGCCGACGTCCACGCCACAATCCGCCGGAACCGCTCCTGCGCCCAGGGGCGCGGGCACTTCTCGACATCGCGGGGATACACGGTGATCGCCGACGGCACGTCGACCCGGAGGTCGGGGTCGAGCGAGTTGTGGCTCTCGTAATAGATGCGGGCCGCCGACGCACCGGTACGCGTCAGCCAGTACAGCGTGACGTCGTCAAGGATGCGGTCCCTCGAAATCGTCTCGAACGGGCTGTCTTCGGTATCCGTCCACTCGGCGAACTTGTCCAGGATCCAGGCGAGAAGTCCCACCGGTGAGTCGACCAGCGAGTAGCCGATGGTCTGCGGCCGGGTTGCCTGCTGCTTCGCGTACGCGGCGCGGTACAGCCAGAAATCGCGGGTCTCCTCGGTCCAGGTGCGCTCGGTCGCGGTCAGCCCGTCCGTGGTCAACCCGGGCGGTGCCTGCGCGGTCGTTGTATGAATGCCCAGAACATGCGCGGGAAATCTGCCCCCGAGGACCGTGGTGATCACACCTCCCCAGTCGCCACCGTGGGCGACGAACGTGCCGTAGCCGAGACGTCCCATCAGTTGCACCCATGCGGCCGCGATCTTTTCGATTCCCCATCCGCTGGTGGCCGGCTTGTCGCTGAATCCAAATCCGGGCAAGGACGGGGCGACGACGTGGAATGCCGGGGCGCCAGAATCTTTCGGATCCGCCAGCTCGTCGATGACGTCGACGAACTCGGCGATGCTGCCCGGCCAGCCGTGCGTCACGATCAGCGGGGTGGCGTCCGCGCGCGCGGATCGGCGGTGCAGGAAGTGGATTCCGAGACCGTCAATGACGGTGCGGAACTGGCCGATCCGGTTGAGGCGCGCCTCGAACGACCGCCAGTCGTACCCGGTGCGCCAGTAGTTCACCACGTCGACGAGGTCACCGAGCGGAACGCCCTGGTCCCAGCGCCGAGGGTCGGGCGCGGCGCGATAGACCGTCTCGGCTTCGGGTAGCCGCGCCGCGGCCAATCGCGTGCGCAGATCGTCGAGTTCGGCGCTGGGCGCGGGGGCGTCGAACGCGTGCACGTCAGCCATGAGACCTCCTGGGCATTCGGAACCGGCTAAGACGGTTCTAACATGTTCCGGCTCCGACCTGCAACCGTCTAAGGTGGTTCTATGCGTGCTGGGTTCCCCGACTTCCGTCTCGGGAGCGTGCTGTCGACCAGCTTCACCGGGACGTTGTCGGAGCGTCACGGCCAGGCGGTGGAGCGCATTCCCACCCCGCAGCGACTCGCCGACTGGTTGGCGGTGAATGGCCTGGCCGTGGCGTCCTGCACCGTCGACCAGCTCGAACTCGCTTGGGAACTACGGGAATCGATTCATGCCGCCGCGACGGCGGCCGCGATCCGAGACGCGCTCCCCGCGTCTGCCATCCAGGTCATCAATGACCGCAGCGCTCGGGGACGGGCCGCAGCCGTCCTGACGGCCGAGGGCACGCGGCGATGGCGACTCGGTTCGGATTCCTGCGTGGAAGACGCGCTGGGCGTGATCGCCGCCGACGCGATCAGCATCATCGCGGGCGAACGAGACGGAAAATTGGCCCTGTGTGCGTCGCCGACCTGCCGGGCCGCCTTCTTCGACAGCAGCCAGAGTCGCACCCGCAGATGGTGCGACATGAACACGTGCGGGAATCGTGAGAAGAAAGCGCGCTTCAACGCCAACAAGCGCAAAAGTCCCGGCTCGGGACGTCGGTAGGCATTGGCCTCGCGATACCGCGATGGCATCGACGGATGCCCAAATGAACTTGGACACCCCGCTTCGGCCACTTCTACCATCACACGGTGATTGATTCGGACGACATCGTCGGACGCCTGGCACAAGTGGTCGGACCGTCCGGGATCGTCACCGACCCCGCGGACATGGCCGGCTACCTCACCGACTGGCGCGGTGCGTATCGGGGAACCGCGCGGGCCGTCGTCCGCCCGGCCGCTACCACGGAGGTCGCCGAGGTGGTCCGGCTCTGCCATGAATCCGGGGTGGCCATCGTTCCCCAGGGCGGCAACACGGGGATGTGCGGCGGGGCGGTTCCCGACGCGTCCGGACGCCAAGTGGTGGTGTCACTGAGCCGCATGCGCGAAATACGCGACATCGACGTGGCGAACCAGACCGTCACCGTCGAGGCGGGCGCGGTGCTGCAGACGGTACGGGATGCGGCGGCCCGCGCCGGCAAGCTGTTCCCGCTTTCGCTTGGTGCACAGGGAAGTTGCACGATCGGTGGCAATCTCGCAACCAACGCGGGAGGTACCGCAGTGCTTCGCTACGGGACGATGCGTGAGCTCACCCTCGGGCTTGAGGTGATACTGCCCGATGGCCGGATCTTCGACGGGTTGCGCGGATTGCGCAAGGACAACACCGGATACGACCTCAAACAGCTCTTCATCGGCGCCGAGGGCACGCTCGGAATCATCACCGCCGCGGTGCTCAAACTGTTTCCGGCCGTGCGCAGCCGGGCCACCGCATGGGTCGCGATGGCCGACACCCGGGCCGCGGTCGACCTGATCGGGGTCGTTCGCGACGTCGCCGGCGACCGCCTGACCGGCTTCGAGCTGATGTCGCGCCAGAGCATCGAATTCGTCCTGCGCCACGGGGCACACATCCGCGACCCGTTCGACACGCCGCATCCGTGGTATGCACTCGTGGAACTCGACGACGCGTTGCCGGACGCGGGCCTCGACGATGTGCTCGCACAGGCGTTGGACCGGGCCACCCGCCTCGACCTGATCAGGGACGCCGTCATCGCATCCTCGGCGGCCCGGTCGGCTGCGCTGTGGGCATTGCGCGAAGGTATCTCGGAGGCTCAGAACCACGAAGGCCCCAGCCTCAAACACGACGTCACGGTCCCGGTGGGCAGCATTCCCGAGTTCGTGGCCCGCACCGACCGGGCGCTCGCCGAGGTCGTGCCGGGCATCCGCATCGTGACCTACGGTCACGTCGGCGACGGCAACCTGCACTACAATCTCAGCAAGCCGGTCGGATCCGAGGACGACGCCTTCCGGGCCAGGGCGACCGAGCTCGCCACCGTCGTCTACGACCACACGGCGGCGCTCAACGGCAGCATCAGTGCCGAACACGGATTGGGACAAGCCAAGGTCGGCGTCCTGGCGGGCTATAAGAGCGGTTGCGAACTGTCCGTGATGCGTGCGGTCAAGCAGCTGTTCGATCCCCGCGGCCTGATGAACCCGGGCAAGGTGGTGCCGGCCTGACCCACGGCCGGTGTCACCTCACACCTGAGGACTCGACGTCGGGACGACGGCCGCGGGCCGGAGCCGGGCCAGGATGCCCTCGAGGTCGATGGCGAACTGGTCGGGCCGGAAGACGTGGCCGCCGGGCACCTCATGCCCTTCGTGCGGGATGCCCGCGGCGCTGAGTCGTTCGCGGAACTCGCGCTGGCCGGCAAGCACCTGGGTCTCCTGCACGCTGTCGAACCAGTTCACCGGATCCAGGCTGTTGCCCGCGACGAGGAAGATCCGCTTGTTGCGGTAGCTGTCGATCCGCTCGACCGGATTGTCCGCGCTGACCCTGGCCTCGTCCCATGGCACGCCGTAAACCGTTGCGCCGCCCAGCTCCACGGCGGCCGAGCTCAGGTTCGCCCAATGCACGACGAGGCCGAACTCGCGGCGCAGGCTGGCCGGGCCGGAGTGGGCGCTGACCGAGGCGAAGTGGCCGTAATACTTGGCCGTGTACTTGAGTGCACCGAACCCACCCATCGAGAACCCGGACACCGCACGGCCGTCGTACTCGGCGTACGTTCGAAAATTCGCCTCGATCCACGGGATCAGCTGGGCCATGTGGAAGGTCTCCCAGTTCCGCGGGCCGACGAAGGAGCCGACCGGGTTGGAGTACCAGCCCGCCTGCCCGCCGTCGGGCATCACGACGATGATCGGCTTTCCGGCGGTCCACCCGCGGATGCCCAGGAAGTCGAACTGGCGGAAGTCCGCGGCACCGCCGTGGAGCATGTACAGCACGGGATAGGTGCGCCCGCTGGTGCGGTAGTCCTCGGGAAGCAGCACGTTGACGCCGGGATTCCAGCCGATCGCGTCGGTCTGGAACCGGTAGTACCACAGGCGCGGGTCGTTCTCGTTGCGGTCGACGATGTGGAGCCCGAAACCGTCGGTGCGCCCGGCGAATATGACCAGGCGCCGGCCTGCGCCCGCGGCGTCGGCTTTGGCGATGCCGTTCACCGCGGCGATCGGCTGCTGGAAGGCCGGGTCACCGTAGAACCGCGTCGCCAGCGTGTCCAGGGTGTCCCCCGCGGCGACGGTGTGCCGGGTGATATCGGGGACGATCAACCGCTGCCCCGCGCCGACCGCGGTGTCGCGGCCGATTCCGCTGGCATCGGCGATCAGCCACCCCAGCTGCGGGTCACCGTAGAACCGCGTCGCCAGCGTGTCCAGGGTGTCCCCCGCGGCGACG
>NZ_JBSFPX010000225.1:0-10373 GCF_053588415.1 Mycobacterium sp. NPDC003449 | reverse complement strand
CATCGGCACCTCGGGCGCCGAGATCGGCGGGGCGTTCGGCGGCGAGAAGCACACCGGCGGTGGACGCGAATCGGGGTCGGACGCCTGGAAGGCGTACATGCGCCGGGCCACCAACACGGTCAACTACTCGTCGGAGTTGCCGCTGGCCCAGGGTGTGCACTTCGGGTAGAGGCCGCGCAGGACCGCGTGGTCCGGCTCGCCGACACGAGCCTGCCCCGGTGCAACACGATGCGGTCCTGCGGTGCTGCCGCCACCGCTTCTTGCAAGGTCGATGCCCGGATGGCGAGCAGATCGGCCGACCGCCCACCGTCCGTGCCGGCCGGGGACAGCCCCATGATGTCGCGCGCACCGTCGCTGACGGCGCGGTATGCCTCCTCGACCGTGAGATGACCGGCAGTGACCAGCAGCATCGCGGTCTCCAGCGCATCGCTGCGTCCCAGCGGGTTGTAGGGGTCGCGGACATTGTCGGCGCCACCCGCAACCCGCACGCCGGCATCCAGCAGCGCCCGGATAGCGGTCAAGCCGCGCGGGGTGGCCACCGGGTCGGCCCAGCCCTGCAAGTAGAGGTTGGTGATCGGCAGGCTCACGATCCCGATGTCGCTGCCCTTGACCGCACGGATCACCCGGCCGAGTACGTCGGATGGCACCGTTCCCAGGCTCACACAGTGCCCCGCAGTCACCGGCATCGACGCCGGCCAGTCCCGCACCGAATGGGCGAGCTCCTCCAGCGTCAGCATCTTGGGATTGAGCTGTTCGTCGGTGTGCAGATCCACACCGACGCTCCGGGACCGCGCAATCCCCAACAGTCGCTGCAGGTTTCCACTCGGTTCGGGAGTCTGGTGCGGGTGGCCGCCGACGAATTCGGCGCCGAGGTCGAGGGCGGCATGTATCGCCTCGTCACCGGCGAAGTACGGTGCCATGGCCACGATCTGGATGTCCATGCACGCGCGGAGTTCCTCACGCACCGCGACCAGCGCGCGAATGCCGCGCAACGGATCCTCCCCACGCAGCAGGTTGACGTGGGTCCGCACCGCCGTGGTTCCGTTGGAGAGCAGAAGCAGTGCCGCACGCCGCGCCCGCTCGGCGATTCCTTCGACCGTCAGAGTCGGCGTGTGGTTCTCCCAGGCGGCGATCGCCGCGTCGAGATCACCCATGGGCGGTCTGATCTCGTCGAAAGAGAGCGCCTTGTCGAGATGCGCGTGCGGCTCGGCGGGCGCGGCCAGCAGCAGATGACCGGTCAGGTCGAGCTCGTCGTCCGCCACCAGCCCACCCGCCGCGGGGACGACGGAGCGCACGCGCCCGCCAGCCAGGTGCACGTCGACGGCGCGACCGTCGGTCAGCGTGGCGTTGTGCAGGGTCGGGACCTCGCGCCCGTGTGCGGTCAACGATGGCGGCTCAGACACGGCTCTCCCGGTCGAAGTCACTCTTGCAGATCGAGCAGTGCACGCCCTTGACTATGTCGACCACCTGAGTCACCGAAAAGTCTCCTGCGGCACTCAGATACAAGTAGGCCTCGCTGGCCGTCATACCGGTGTGCGCGGCGAGGAAGTCCACCGAGAGTTCTGCGCACTGGCGCATGGCCTCGTCGAGGCTCTCATCCATGCCGAGGACGATCCAGTGCTCACCGGTGTCGACGAACGGCATCGGCGCCCTGGCCGGGGTCAGTGCCTTCACCACGGTCAGCCGGGCGGTGACCCGTAACGATCCTTCGAGCGCGGTCAGGGCGATCTCCCCGTTGCCCTGGGCGAAATGCGGGTCGCCGAGGTAGAACCCAGCTCCCGGCACCTGTACCGGAAGGTACAGGGAACTGCCGACCACCATGTCGCGGACATCCATGTTGCCGCCGAACGGGCCGGGTGGAATGGTGCTGCGCGGTCGGGGTTCGGCGGGTGTCACCCCGCACAGTCCCATGAAAGGCCGCAGGCCGATCGTTGCGCGGCCACCGCCGAACTCGAAGATCGCGTGCTGACCGGTCTCGTCGATCCGGCAGAACTTGCTGAACACCGCGGGAATGCTGCCGTCGACCTCGCGCGGCAGCCGATCCGGCAATGCCCCACGCCGGTGGCGGCTGGAGACGACGCCGTATGGGACTCGCGGTGTCAGCTCGAGGAACTCCACCCGCAACCAGTCGCCGGGCTGCGCGCCGCGCACGTGCACGGGCCCCAGCACGATGTGCGGCGCCTTGGGCGGTGTCGGCTTACGGAGGTCGGAGGCCGCCAGGTCGACGGCGTCGTCGAGCACATCGGCGCGCCCGACGCCGAACCCGCCGAAGTAGGCCACCGGGTCACGGCCCTGGTCCTCCATCAGACCTTCCTGCGACACCGTGTCGAAGGTGACCGTCCGGCCGCTGTCCACGGTGAGCACCGGCGCACTGCTCGGTGTGGGAAGCGTTCCCCAACTGATGGTCTCGGCCGTACACCACAGATAGTGGTCGGCCGTGCCAGGGTCGGCCCCGGCCTGCAGTATCCGCATCACCGGGACGAGGTCGGTTCGTCGAGATGTTGGCGCCAGCCGCCAGGCACGGTGATCTCCTGTGTCCGCTCCGCGCCATCGGGCAGGAACCGGCACACCATGCTCAGCGCGCCGCGGCCGTCTTCGAGTTCGATGACCGAGAGCTCGAGTTCGTCGGGTTCGCGAGGCAACAACTTATCGCGCAGCTCGGCGTAGCTCACCTCGTAGACCTCCCCCGGCACCGACCAGCCGCCGTCCGGCACCGGGGCGAGCCCGGGAAACACATTGTCGAATGAGAAGAACCGGTATGCCGGGGCGGTGCGTACCGGCCCGACGAAGCGGGCGCGGGCCAGGGCGTCGTTGAGCGGTCCACCGCTCATGGCCTGGCCGTTGACGAACATCAGGACGGTGTCGTTTGACATGGGAACTCCGAGCTCGATGGATGGATGGAAGGTCAGCTCAACGTCGTGTTGCCGTGCCCACGCAGCGCGTGTATCCGCATCGCGGTGGCGGCCCGCTCCGGGTCGCCACCGGCGAGATCGTCGAGCAGGGTGCGGTGCTGGGAGATCGGCTCATGCCCGGACTGCTGAACGTAGTCGTCGGTCGGGTACAGGAACGCCTGCCGCTCCAGGAATGACGAGGTGATCGGGCAGAACGCGGCCCGGTTGATCGCCATGTGGAACTCCAGGTGCGCCATCGCGTACTGCGAACTGCCCACGCCGTGCTCGCGCAACGCGACCTCCAGCGGCACCAGCCTGCCATACAGCGAATCCCAGTCCACCTGGCCACCTTTCGCGGTGATCAGCTTTGCGGCCACCTGGTCGAAGGCCACCCGCAGTTCGTGCAGCTCGGCACGAGCGGTGGCATCAACCTCGACCACGACCAGCTGACCGCGCCGCACCCGCTCCACGAGTCCCTCACTTGTCAAGCGCTGCAGAGCTTCTCGTATCGGTGTACGGCTGACACCGAGGTCTTCGGCGATCTCCTCCTCGGTCAGCCGGATACCGCCGCCATACTCACCCGTGGTGATCTGTTGCCGCAGATAGCGGTACACGCGTTCACGTACGCTCAGCGGCTCCCCTGCAGTGGCCGCGGTGGTGGCACTGTCCAGCAGACTCATACCGGCCCCGGTTTCGACAGCGCGGCCCGGCACGCGTTGGTGGTGCGTTGCATGAACGTCCCCGACATGACGTTCATACCCGCGCGCAGCGCCGACGTCTGCAACGTACTCACCCGGTTGTTGAGGTCGAAGAACTGATTGCCGGGTGCGGTCACCCGGGCGAAGTCGAACCCGAACGGATCCGCTTCGGACGCATCAGTCTCCCCCCAGGTCGTGGTGTTGACCACCAGGCCCGGCGGCACATCGCCGAGAGCCTCCGGGGTCACCGACTCGGCCCCGAACCGCCGGGCCCACACCGACAGGGCCTCGGCGTTGCGTGCCGAGCCGATCAACCGGGTATCGGGCCAGGCCCGGCGGCAGGCCAGCGCCACCGAGTTCGAGGAGCCGCCCGAACCGAGCACCAGAACCGATTCCGGGTTCCGTCCGCCCATCAAGGTCTCCATGGCCGCCTGGGCCGCCCAGCTGTTGGTGTTGACACCGACCGACCCGGCGGCCTCCCGGACGATGGTGTCGACTACACCCGTCCCCTCGGCCGACGGGGCCAGGGCAGGCACCCGCGCAGCCACATCCTGTTTCCACGGGCTGAGCACCAACGCCAGGGACCAGCCCGAATCACCCAGTAACTCCACCGGATCGGCGAAGTTTCTGGTGCCGGCGAGATCGATGCCCGCCGCGGCCAGCGCGTCGTGCAACAGCCTGCCCTTCAACGCATGTGCGGCGGTCGTCCCGATCCCCGCGATCACCGTCGGGCCAGGCGCCGCCGGTCCGGTCGACACCCGTGCGACCTCGTCGACGCAGCGATGAACGGCGGCGCGCATCGTGGCCGTGCCGTCGGATCCCAGCAGCCTCTCCGGTGCCGTCCAACGCGCTGTCATGCACTTTTCCGTACAGGTTTGACCTGACGACCGGCGGGGGCCCCGACGACGTCGCCTTTCTCGTAGACCAGTTGCCCGCGAAGATAGGTCGCGAGGACGCTTCCGATGAGCTCCCAGCCGTCGTAGGGCGTCACGTTGTGCTTGGAGTGCAGGGTGGCCTGGTCGAGGACCGTCCGCGCGTCCGGGTCGACTATGACGAAGTCGGCGTCGAAACCCGGTGCGATCCGGCCCTTCCCGGCCATCGACCAGCGCCGGGCCGGGCTGTAGGAGCACAACCTCACGATGTCCTCGACGGTCAGTCTGCCCTGTGTTGCGGCGGTCAGCAGCAGCGGGAGCATCGTCTCGACGCCGATGAATCCGCCGAACGCCTTCCACACATCGGTCTCGGCCTGCTCGGCGACGGTGTGCGGGGCGTGATCGGTGGCGATGACGTCGACCTCGCCACCGTCGACGCCGGCCCACAGGGCGGCGACGTCGGCCGCAGGCCTGATCGGCGGGTTGAGTTTGATCAGGTTGCCGTACGTGTCATAGGCGCTGTCGTCGAGGAGGAGATGCGAGACCAGGGTCTCGATGCTGACCCGATGACCCTGTGCCCGCAGATCGGTCACCCGCCGCAGCCCCGCCGCGGTGGACAGATGGTGGATGTGCAGCTTGGTCTTGGCCTCGGTGGCCATCGTGACGATCCGGGTGATGGCCTCGACCTCGACGAAGGCTGGGCGCCCCTCCAGGTGCGCGCGCGGGTCGCGCCGGCCCTGCGCCTGCAGCCGGTCGCCGAACATCCGCAGCAAATGGTCGTTTTCGGCGTGTACGCCGACGACCAGGTCGACGTCGGCGGCGGCCTCCAGGCCGCGGAAGATGGCGGCGTCGTCGGGACACCGGTTATCACCCGTCGTCTGCCCCATGAACAACTTGAACCCCATCGCGCCGAGTTCGGCCATCGCCGCGATCTCATCGGCGTTGTCGTGGTCGAGCATCCCGTAAAGCCCAAAATCCACGTAGGCCTTGTTCTTCACCAGGTCCAGCTTCTGCTGATAACGTTCCGCGGTGGCCACCGGCGGCTTGGTGTTGGGCATGTCGACCACGGTGGTCACGCCGCCTGCGGCCGCGGCCGACGTGCCGCTGGCGAAGTCCTCTTTCTCCGTCATTCCGGGCTCACGCAGGTGAACGTGGACGTCCACCAGTCCCGGAAGCACCAGCAACCCGGCCGCAGCCACGGTCGGAACCCCGTCGACGGCGAGGTGGTCACCGACCGCGAGGATACGGCCGTCCGCCACGGCGATGTCCTGGCGACGTCGACCGTCGTGGGAGACCACGGTTCCTCCGGTCACGACGAGGTCGGGGGTTCTCGGAGCGGTCATGTCATGACCTTTCTCTGGGTAGGGGTTGTGTTGCGGCGCGGCGGTTCGGGTTGCGGCCTAGGCCAACGACAGGTCGGGGTTCTCCTCGTAGACTTCGCGGATCGGGCCGAGCTCGAAGAGGTCCTCGACCGACAGATTCAACCCGCCCGCGGCGATGGCCTCGACATTGGCCGCCGCGATGTCATCGGAGATTGCCAGCAGTTGTTGTGCGGGTTGACCGTTGCGGATCAGCGCATTGCCGGCAAGGCAGCAGTCGTGAGTGGCCTTCGGGTCCAGCTGCAGGTCCCTGCCATACTCGTCAACCGTCAGATCGGTCGCCATCTGCGGGTCGTCGAGCACGTCATGCCAGCCACGGATCTCGGCGTGCAGAAACGCCTTGAGCTTGTCGCGGTTCTTGTCGATGTTGTCCTGGGTGGTGATGTAGGCCTGCCCGACCAGTGGAAATCCGACGTCGGCCAGCAGCATCGTGTTGATGTCGAAGCCCTTGTGCCGCAGGTCGACGACCTGGCTGTTGACGAACCCGAGGTAGCCGTCGATCTCACCGACCGTCATGCCGATCGGGTCGCCCTGGACCGGCACCGTGTTGATCCGCGAAGGGTCGAGCTTCAGCGCGGCGATGAAATTTCGCCACACCGGTTCGCTGGAGGAGGCACATCCGATTGTCTTGCCGTACAGTTCTTCCGGAGTTTTGATCGGCTTGTCCGCCATGGTCATGATGCAGCCCGCGTATCGACTGTATACGGCGCCAACGACCTTCAGCGGCGCCCCTTTGGCGACCGCCGATCCGACAATCGGGATCTGCGAGACCCCGGCGAAGGTGCGTGACAGCACGTCGGACTCGATCGGTGGCGCGGTCGGTCCGCCGGCGATCAGCTCGGCGCCGCTGAACCCCGCATCGCGGTAGTAGCCTCTCTTGTCGGCGACGTAGCTTCCTGCGAACTGGGTGTTCTTGATCCAGGCGAGCCGTTGGGACGCCAACCCGAAACCGTTGGCGGCACCGCCGGATTCTCCTGAAACACAGGCCGAGAGAACAACCGGGCCGGCCAGTGCCAGACCGCCCACCGTGATACTCCTGGTGAGAAACTGCCGGCGATCGAGATGTCTGCTCATTAATGTGTCCGTTCGGGTTGGAGGCATGGTCAGCGGGGGGCGCTCATGCGGGTGCGGACAGCGGCCTCGATGACGCTGACGGTCTGATAGGCGACGATGCAGGTGATGGTGAGCACGGCGACCGAAGACCACAACCGTGCGAACTCGAATTCATTGGCGTCGCGTAGCATCTGACCGCCGAGCCCGTTGCCGGTGGCCAGCCATTCGGCCAGCAGCGCTCCGACCACCGAGGTCGTCACAGCCACCCGGGCGGCCGCGAACCAGGTGGGGATGGCATGGGGCAACGCGACCTTCCGGAACGCCGACAACGCCGACCCTCCGTAGGCCAGGACGATCTCGATGTCGGTGCGGGGTGTGCTGCGTACGCCGTGCAACATTGTCAGGACAGCGGGTACCACGACGATCGCGGCTCCGATGACGGCGGTGCCGAGCAGCCCGCGGTCGAACACCAGCACGAGGATCGGGGCCACGGTGACCATCGGGATCGCGTGCATCGCGGTCACCGCGGGCATGAACATCGTCTCCACGGTCCTGGACAGGTAGAACAGAACCGAAACGGCGGCCGCCAGAGCCAATCCGAGAACATACCCGTAGGAGGCGTCGATGACGGTCCGCCCCAACAGCGCCGCGATACCCGCCCGGTGAGCGGCCGCGTCGACTTCGGCGAACAGATAACTCCAGACGTCCATCGGAGACTTCGCGACATAGGAGCTGACGTCGGCCAGGGTGATGAACAGCGTCCACACCACCAGGATCGCCAGCACCGCGCCGACCGAGGTCAACACCATGCGCAGGGCGCGCCGAGCCGCGGGCACCGCCGGCGACGTCATGCTCTTGCCCCAGAAGCCCCGGCCGCCCATGGCGTTGCGATTCGCTCCACGGTGTTCACGACGGTGAAGGCGAAACCGGCGACCAGGCTCGACACCAGTGTGATACCCCAGGTTCGGACGACGTCGCTGGAGGATTGGGCGACGACCAGGGCGGCGCCCAGGCCGCGCTCCTGCCCCATGAACTCTCCGATGATGGCACCGAGAATCGCGGCGGGAACCGCGACCTTCAGCGCCGTCAGGATGCTGGGGAGCGCGGAGAGCAGTTCGACCTTGCGCAACACCAGATACCTGCCGCCGCCGTAGGCCCGCACGAGGTCCTTGCTGAGTGGATCGGCATGGCGCAGCCCGTTGATTGCACCGACGAGGGTGGTGAAGAACACCGAGACGGTGGCCATGATCGCTGAGGTGACCATGCCGTCGAAGCAGGCCGCGAGGATCGGCGCGATCGCGATCAACGGGATGCATGCCGAGGCGATCCCGGCGTGCAGCACCAGTTTCTCCAATACCGGCACCGTGCTGACCAGTGCGGCGCACGCGATCGCGGCGAGATTGCCCCAGAAGTATCCGACCGAGGCCGAGGCCAGGGTGACCGGGATGTGGGTTCCGTAGAACGCCACACCGTCGGACATCACACCGGCCAGGATCTGGGACGGAGCCGCGATGCCCGGACCCAGAACTCCCGTCATGCCGACGATCTGCCATCCGGCCAGCACGATGAGCGAGCCGAGCAGGGCGAGCGATCTGTTGTGCCTCATCGGTCCACCGATACCCGCGCCTCGACGTCGCCCGCGCCGAACAAGATGGACGACAGCAGGTCCACGTATTCGTGAAACTCGCTCGTGCGCATCATCTCCGGAAGCCGCGGCCGAGGCAGATCGATCTGCACCGACTTCACCACCCGGCCCGGCCGCGCGCTCATCACCACCACGGTGTCGGAGAGGAACACTGCCTCGGCGATGCCGTGGGTCACCATCAAAGTGGTCGCGGGTCGTTCGGTCCAAATGCGGAGCAGCTCGGTGTTCAGCATCTGGCGGGTCATATCGTCGAGGGCGCCGAACGGTTCGTCGAGCAGCAGCACGCGTGGCCTGACCACCAGAGCCCGGGCGATCGAGACCCGCTGGCGCATGCCTCCGGACAGTTGGGCGGGGCGCGCGGACTCGAAACCGGTCAGCCCGACGAGGTCGATCAATTCCTGGATGAACTCGTCGGGAACCGACTGCTTCGATACCTCCAGCGGCAACCGGATATTGGACCACACCGATCGCCACGGCAGCAGCGCCGAGTCCTGGAACGCGATGCCCAGGTGGTGATGTCGGCGCATGTCCTGCGGGGTTTCCCCGTGGACCAGCACGGTGCCCGCGTTCTGCTTCTCCAGTCCGGCCAGGATCCGCAACACGGTGCTCTTGCCGCATCCTGACGGTCCCAGCAGGGTGACGAACTCACCTTGTCCGGAGTGGATATCGACCCCGTCGAGCGCGGTGACCTCGGAGCGACCAACCCGAAAATGCTTGGTCAGCCCGCCGATGTGGATCCCGGGTGCCGTAGGCGAGACCATGTGTTCTCCTCTGATCGGACGCTCATCGAGTTCGGATCCAAACTTGGATCCATAACCTAGGACCGATTTGTTTCCGTCCGATGAACCCCGGACACGGGCCGGTTACCAAATGCTTGGCCCTCTTGTCGCGTGTCCGCGCGCGCAGTTGCCCGAAGTTCGGTAGGCACAAGACATGGACATCAATCATCGTGTCGCCGTGGTGACCGGTGCGGGCTCGGGTATCGGGCGGGCGCTGGGCCAGGGCCTGGCGGCGGCAGGTGCCCGGGTGGTGGTCAGCGACCTCGACAAAACCCTCGCCGCCGAGACGGCCGAGCTGATCCGCGGTGCGGGCGGGCTGGCCGTCGCGGCCCGTGCCGATGCGGCCGCGACGGCCGACATCGAGCGGTTGGTGTCACGGGCCGAGGCCGAGTTCGGCCCGGTCGACATCTACGTCGCCAACGCCGGGATCATCGGGGCATCGGGCCTCGGCGTCGACCGGGACTGGGACCTCATCCTCGATGTCAACCTGCGCGCCCATGTCCGGGCCGCGGATGTGCTGATACCCCAGTGGGTTTCACGGGGCGGCGGATACTTCGTGTCGGTGTCCTCGGCGGCCGGGCTGCTGTCGCAGATCGGTGCGGCCGGCTATACGGTCACCAAACATGCCGCGGTCGGCTTCGCCGAATGGCTCGCCATCACCTACGGCGACGACGGGGTCGGGGTCAGTTGCGTGTGCCCGCTCGGGGTGGACACCCCGCTGCTGGATGCGGTGCGATCGGCCGCGGACCCGGAAACCCGGGCCAGCGCCACCTCGATCGTCCGGTCCGGGGACGTGATCGGTGCCGAGCAGGTGGCCGCCGCGACGATCGAGGCCGTCGGGGCGGACCGGTTCCTGGTGCTCCCCCACCCGCAGGTGCTCGACATGTACCGGCACAAGGGAGCCGATTACGACCGGTGGATCGCCGGTATGCGTCGCTACCGGCGATCCCTGCGTGACGGTTAGTTGGCCATGGCGTCGTCGACGCCCACGCCCGGTTTCGGGGCTTGGATCGGCTCGGCCACCCCGGCGACTTCCTCAAGGGACTTACCCTTGGT
>NZ_JBSFPX010000224.1:0-10500 GCF_053588415.1 Mycobacterium sp. NPDC003449 | reverse complement strand
GCCCCATGAGCTGTCCGGCGGTATGCAACAACGCGTTTCACTGTGCCGCGCGCTGCTGCACGAGCCGGGCGTGCTGCTGATGGACGAGCCGTTCGGCGCCCTCGACGCGCTGACCCGGGAGAAGATGAACGTCGAGTTGCACCGCATCTGGCGCGAGACCGGCACCACCGTGGTGTTGGTGACGCACTCGGTGGCGGAGGCGGTCTACCTGGCCAACCGGGTCGTGGTGATGAGCCCGCGGCCCGGCCGGATCATCGAGACCCTGGACGTCGACCTGCCCGCCGAGCGGGACTACGCCGACACGATGGAACGACCCGAGTTCATCCGGGTGGCCAACCGGGTGCGCGATCTGCTGGGCAGCTCCAGCTCCGCCGACTGATCCGGTTGCGGCTCAACCGTTCTCGTCCGGTTCGGCGGTGAGTTCCTCGACGCTCATCCCGTCGACCAGGCGGTCCAGCGAACCGGTCATGATCGTGCAGTCGCGGGCCGGGTGGTCGGCCGGGCAGTTCAGCGCGTGGGTGAGAAACCGCTTGGCACCTTGTGCCTGTGCGATGACGCGGTCCAGTTCGGCGATCTGGTCGCGAACCTCCTCGCGCCACTGATCGCCGGGCGCGTCGAGTACCGCGGCCGCGGTGTCCAGCGGCAGCCCAAGGCGGTGCACGATCTTGAGCAACGCCAGCCTGCGCAGTTCCTGGCGGCCGTACATGCGCCGGCCGGCCCGGCGCAGCAGCGGGCGCACCAGACCACGCTCGTCGTAATAGCGCAGGGCCGATGCGCTCATCTCTAACCGTGCCGCGGCGTCCCCGATCGGAATCAGCTCCATGCCGCCATTTGACTTCAACCCGGGTTGAACCGGCAAGGTCTACCCATGAGCCCCGGACGTGCGATCAATCACCACGCCGACCACCCGGGCTTCGCGGGCATCCCCGGCGTGCTGTTCGGCCTCATGTTCCTGGTCGTCGGACGGGCCAAGGCCAGGATGGCAGCCGATATCGCGCAGGTTTCGTCCGCGGACCATGTCGTGGACATCGGCTGCGGCCCCGGTACCGCGGCCCGTATCGCCGCCGGTAGGGGCGCAAGGGTGACCGGGGTCGACCCGTCGTCGGCCATGCTCCGGGTCGCCCGGGCCGTCACCCCGAGGCGCGCGGCCGCCGTCTGGAGCGAGGGCACCGCCGAAGCCCTGCCGGTGCCTGACGGGTCGGCCACCGTGGTGTGGGCGCTGGCCACCGTGCACCACTGGCGCGATGTCGACGCCGCGGTCGCCGAGGCGCACCGGGTGCTGGTGGCGGGTGGGCGGCTGATCGCGATCGAGCGGCAGTCACCGGACGGGGCGACCGGACTGGCCAGCCACGGCTGGACCGGGGAGCAGGCCGAATCGTTTGCGTCGTTGTGCCGCGGCGCCGGCTTTGACGACGTATCCGTGACCGGCCGCGGTAGCGGCAAGCAGGCCGTCTGGGTGGTCAGCGGCCACCGCGGGTGACCCGTCAGCCCCGCGAGCGACCGCTCAGGTACGGAGAAAACCGGCGTGTCGCGTACGGACACGGTCGGTCGCGGTGCCTACTCAGCCCGTGCCGGCCACGAGCCAGCGCCCGGAGAACGCGCGCCAGCCCACGAACGCCAGCCGCAGCACCATGAATGTGGTCAGGCCCGACCAGATTCCGAGCAGGCCCCAGCCGAAGACCAGCGACAACCAGATCAGCGGCAGGAATCCGGTCAATGCGCTGGCCAGCGTCGCATTGCGCATGAACTTGGCGTCGCCGGCACCGAGCAACACCCCGTCGAGGGCGAAAACGATTCCGGCGACCGGTAATTGGGCCACCAGGAACCACCACGGCACCCCGATCGCGGCCAGCACCGACTCGTCGTCGGTGAACACCGGTGGCAGGACCGAGGATCCGACCGCGAACACCACCGCCAGCACGACGCCGGCCAGGGTGGAGAACAGGGTCACCCGCCATGCCACCGCTTTGGCGTGGGCCAGCTCCCCGGCGCCCAGTGCCGCACCCACCAGCGACTGCGCAGCGATGGCCAGCGAATCCAGCACCAGGGCGAGGAAACTCCACAGTTGCAGCACCACCTGGTGGGCGGCGACCGCGGCGGCCCCGAACCGGGCCGCCACCGCGCCGGCCGAGACGAAACAGGCCTGAAATGCCATGGTGCGCAGGAGCAGGTCCCGGCCCATCACCAGCTGGGCGCGCAACACCGACGGATGTATCCGCAGCGGCACCCGCTCGGACAGCAACGCCCAGCAGAACAGCGCCGCCGCCAACCACTGGCCGACCAGGTTGGCCACCGCCGAGCCCGCCAGTTCCAGCCGCGGCAGCCCGAGCCAGCCGTAGACCAGCAGCGGGCACAGCACGGCCGACACCGCGAATCCGGTGACCACATAACGCAGCGGTCGCACGGTGTCCTGCACCCCACGCATCCACCCGTTGCCCGCCAGTGAGATCAGGATCGCCGGGGCGCCAAGGATTGCGATCCGCAGCCACGGCAGCGCCGTCGCGGCGATGTCGCCACCACCGGAGATCACCGCCAGCAGGGGTACCGCCGCGGCCTGCACGACCGCCACGATCACCGCGCCGAGCGCCACCGCGAGCCAGGTGGCCTGAACGCCCTCGCCGACGGCGGTGGCGCGGTCGCCGGCACCGTAGAACCGTGCCGAGCGCGCGGTGGTGCCGTAGGACAGGAAGGTCAGCTGCGAGCTGACCAGGCTCAGGATCAGCCCGCCGACCGCGAGACCGGCGAGGCTGAGGGCACCCAGCCGCCCGACGATCGCGATGTCGAAGAGCAGGTAGAGGGGTTCGGCCGCGAGCACACCCAACGCGGGCAGCGCCAGGGCGGCGATCCGGCGGCTCGTCACGGCAGCGACGGGCAGGTCGCCTTCCGGCTCAACCAAGAGCGGCCCGCAGCGCCGTCACCACATCGTGGGCGGGCCCGGTCGCCGAGTAGCCCGCGGCGAGGCGGTGCCCGCCGCCGCCGAACGACGTCGCGATCTTGGCCAGGTCGATCGACTTGGCCCGCATCGACACCGACCAGTGCTCGGGCTCGATCTCCTTGAACACCACGGCGACCTCGGCCTGCTGGGTGGTGCGGACGATGTCGACGATGCTCTCGACCTCCTCGGGCCGGGCACCCGACCATTCCGAATGCGAGACGACGACGTAGACCAGGCCGCGACCGTCGACGGCCTCCGGGTAGAGCTGCGCCGAGGACAGCACCCGCGACAGCATCGGCAGCCAGGCGAACGGGTGGGTGTCGAGCAGCGCCCGGCTGATCGAGGCGTTATCGACGCCCAGCTCGACGAGCCGGGCCGCCAGCCGGTGCGCCCTCGCGGTGGCCCAGCGGAACGATCCGGTGTCGGTGGTCAGGCCCGCGTACAGGCAGTGCGCCACCTCGCGGTCGATCGGCTTGCCCCACGCGTCGAGGATCTCGGCCACCAGCATGGTGGTCGAATCCGCCGACGGGTCGACGTAGTTGGCGGTACCGAACAGGTGGTTGGAGGCGTGATGGTCGATGACCAGCACCTCACGATCGTGCTCGGCGAGGCCGCGCAGCGCACCGAGTCGGTTGACGCTCGGAATGTCCACCGTCACAACAAGATCAGCGTCGTCACGGACGACTTCGGGCGATACCAGCAGGTGTCCGCCGGGCAGCGACTGCAACGATTCGGGAAGTTTCGCCGGGGCGGCGAAGGCCACCTCGACGCTCTTGCCGACGCCTTCGAGCACCTGTGCGAGCGCCAGCCCCGCGCCGATGGTGTCGGCGTCGGGATACACATGGCACACCACGGTGATCGCCGTCGCCGCCGACAGCAGCTCGACCGCCCGGTGCGCGTCGACGCGCACACCGGGGGCAGCGATGTCAGTCATCGAATCGGTCGTCACGAGTTCGGTCGTCACCGTCGTCCTCTGCGTCTGCCCCGTCGGCAGGCCCGTTCGTGTCCTCCGCCCCGGTCACACGGTACGGGTCGGCGTCACCGGCGTGGGTGGCACCCTCCCGAACCCGCGCCAGATCCTCGTCCGCGGCCCGCGCGCGGGCCAGCAGCTCCTCCATCCGGTGCGCCGCATCGGGCACGGTGTCGCGGACGAACGCCAGGGTCGGGGTGAACCGCACCCCGGTCCCGGCGCCCACCTTGGTGCGCAACACACCCTTGGCCTTCTCCAGCGCGGCGGCCGCGCCCGGATAGTCCGGATCGTCGTCCAGCGACGCCCCGAGCACGGTGTAGTACAGCGTGGCGTCGTGCAGGTCACCCGATACTTTCGCATCGGTGATCGTCACCCCGGCCAGCCGCGGATCCTTGATCTCGTACTCGATGGCCGAGGCGACGATGGTCGAGATCCGCTTGGCGAGACGCTTCGCGCGTGCAGGGTCCGCCATTACCGGTCCCCGCGCCTAGACACGCTCTTTTTCCACCAGCTCGTACGTCTCGATGATGTCGCCTTCCTTGATATCGGAGTAGGTCAGCGTCAAACCGCACTCGTAGCCCTCGCGGACCTCGGTGGCGTCGTCCTTCTCACGCTTGAGCGAGGACACCGTGAGGTTCTGCGCCACCACCACGTTGTCGCGCAGCAGCCGGGCCTTGGCGTTACGCCGCATGATCCCGGACTGCACCAGGCAACCGGCGATGTTGCCGACCTTCGACGACCGGAAGATGGCGCGGATCTCGGCGCGGCCGAGTTCCTTCTCCTCGTAGACCGGCTTGAGCATGCCCTTGAGGGCCTTCTCGATATCGTCGATGGCCTGGTAGATCACCGAGTAGTAGCGGATCTCCACACCCTCGCGGTTGGCCAGCTCGGTCGCCTTGCCCTCGGCACGGACGTTGAAGCCGATGATGATCGCGTCCGAGGCCGACGCCAGGTTGACGTTGGTCTCGGTGACGCCACCGACACCGCGGTCGATGACCCGCAGCTCCACCTCGTCGTCGACCTGGATGCCCATCAGGGCCTCCTCCAGCGCCTCGACGGTGCCCGAGTTGTCGCCCTTGAGGATCAGGTTCAGCTGGCTGGTTTCCTTGAGCGCCGAATCCAGGTCTTCCAGGCTGATCCGCTTACGGCTGCGCGCGGCCAGGGCGTTGCGCTTGCGGGCGTTGCGCCGGTCGGCGATCTGGCGGGCGATCCGATCCTCGTCGACGACCAGCAGGTTGTCACCGGCGCCGGGCACCGAGGTGAAGCCGACCACCTGCACGGGCCGCGACGGCAACGCCTCCTCGACGTCGTCGCCGTGCTCGTCGACCATTCTGCGGACGCGCCCGTAAGCGTCGCCGGCCACGATCGAGTCGCCGACCCGCAGGGTGCCGCGCTGGATCAGCACGGTGGCCACCGGGCCGCGGCCACGGTCCAGGTGCGCCTCGATCGCCACACCCTGGGCCTCCATATCCGGGTTGGCCCGCAGGTCCAGCGCGGCGTCGGCGGTCAGCAACACCGCCTCGAGCAACTGCTCGATGTTGATGTTCTCGCGCGCCGAGATGTCGACGAACATGGTGTCGCCACCGAAGTCCTCGGCAACCAGGCCGTACTCGGTGAGCTGCCCGCGGATCTTGGCCGGGTCGGCGCCCTCCTTGTCGATCTTGTTGACCGCCACCACGATCGGCACCTCGGCGGCCTGCGCGTGGTTGATCGCCTCGACCGTCTGCGGCATCACGCCGTCATCCGCGGCGACCACCAGGATCGCGATGTCGGTGGCCTTCGCACCGCGGGCACGCATGGCGGTGAACGCCTCGTGACCCGGGGTGTCGATGAAGGTGATCGGCCGGACGTTGCTGTCGAGGTCGACCTCCACCTGGTAGGCACCGATGTGCTGGGTGATGCCACCGGCCTCGCCCTCGCGGACGTTGGCCTTGCGGATGGTGTCCAGCAGGCGGGTCTTGCCGTGGTCGACGTGACCCATGACGGTGACCACCGGCGGGCGGGACTGCAGATCCTCCTCGCCGCCCTCGTCCTCGCCATAGGTGAGGTCGAAGGACTCCAGCAGTTCGCGGTCCTCGTCCTCGGGGGACACGACCTGCACGACGTAGTTCATCTCGCTGCCCAGCAGCTCGAGGGTCTCGTCGCCCACCGACTGGGTGGCGGTAACCATCTCGCCGAGGTTGAACAGCGCCTGCACCAGCGAGGCCGGGTTGGCGTCGATCTTCTCGGCGAAGTCGCTCAATGAAGCACCGCGCGCCAACCTGATCGTCTCGCCGTTGCCGTGCGGCAACCGCACGCCACCGACGACCGGCGCCTGCATCGAGTCGTATTCCTGGCGCTTCTGCCGCTTCGACTTACGGCCTCGCTTGGGCGCACCGCCGGGACGACCGAAGGCGCCCGCCGCACCACCGCGCTGGCCGGGACGGCCACCGCCGCCGCCGGGACGACCGCGAAAACCGCCGCCACCACCGGCCGGGGCACCGCCACCGCCGCCGCGGTAGTTACCGCCGCCACCACCGGGACGACCTCCCTGGCCGCCCGGGCGGGGGCCACCACCGGGGCGCGGACCGGGACGGGGTCCGCCACGGCCGGGCGCACCGCCCGCCGGACGCGGCGGCATATTGCCGGGTGAGGGACGCGGACCGCCACCGGGACGCGGGGCGCCAGGGCGCGCCTGGGGCCGCGGGATGGGCCGCTCGACCGGCTGCTGCGACGAGAACGGATTGTTGCCGACCCGAGGCGCACGGGGTGCGGGCTTGGGAGCCGGACCTGGCCGCGGGCCGGGGGTCGCGCCCGGGGTCGGACGCGGCGCCGGGGCCGGGGCCGGCGCGGGCGCCGACGCGGATGCCGCGGGGGCGGCAGGCTCGGCCGGCGGCTGCGGGGCCACCGGCTTGGGAGCGGCCGGCTTCACCGGCGCCGACGGCGCCGATTCGGCTGCCGGGGCGGGCTTGGGGGCCGGACCCGGCCGGGCGGCCGTCGCCGGCTTGGGACCACCGGGCTTGGGCGCCGACGCGCCTGCCCCATTGCCCGCACCGTTGCCGGCGCTGCCCTGGGGTCGGGGTTTGTCATCGGCTTTACCGCCGCCGGATTTGCTGCCGAACGTTTCGCGCAGCCGGCGCGCGACCGGCGCCTCCACGGTGGACGACGCCGATTTGACGAACTCGCCCTGCTCCTTGAGCGTTGCTAAGAGTTCCTTGCTTGTGACACCGAGTTCCTTGGCCAACTCGTGTACACGGGCCTTACCTGCCACTACATCTCCTCGTCTGGAGGCGACAGCGGTGGTAGGCGCCGCGCCTCGGGTTTAGCTATGACGCATGGTCATCGGGGCTTCACGGTGTGCTCATGTTCTTCGCTACCTGTTCTCTTGACCGGGGTGGTCGGGTTCCTCGAACTGCTCGACGTACTCGATCACCGCGGAGGTGTCCGGTGCACCGGTGATCCGCAACGCTCGGACGAACGCCCGCCGCCGCACTGCCAGTTCTGCGCACTGCCGGTCGAGATGCAACCAAGCACCTCGCCCGGGCAGACGTGCCGCTGGGTCAACGGTGACGGCGTGCGTGCCGTTCCCGTCGGCCACTGCGACCACGCGAAGCAGTTCGGCGGCCAACTCTCGCTTCCGGCACCCGACACATGTCCGCACCGGACCGACAGGGGTGTCGGGGCTGCGTCGACGCGTCGAAGCCGGAGTCTCGCGCTGGATCACGGCTGAGTCTACCGCCCCATGCCTTGTGGTTTGAAACGCCGGTCGCCGCGGTCAGTCGTGCACCGCCCCGTGCCGGGTGTCGTGCTCGGGTTCGGGCTTCGCCGCGGGATCGGCATCGCTGCGGATATCGATCCGCCAACCGGTCAGCCGGGCCGCCAACCTGGCGTTTTGCCCTTCCTTGCCGATCGCGAGCGACAGCTGGAAGTCGGGCACCACCACGCGCGCCGCGCGGCCGGCCTCGTCGATCACCGACACCGACACCACCTTGGCCGGCGACAACGCGTTGGCCACGAAGCGGGCCGGGTCCTCGTCGAAGTCGATGATGTCGATCTTCTCGCCCGACAGTTCGCTCATCACATTGCGCACCCGCTGCCCCATCGGGCCGATGCACGCGCCCTTGGCGTTGAGGCCGGGTACCCGCGACATCACGGCGATCTTGGACCGGTGCCCGGCCTCGCGGGCCACCGCCACGATCTCCACCGAGCCGTCGGCGATCTCGGGAACCTCCAGCGAGAACAGTTTGCGCACCAGGTTGGGGTGCGTTCGCGACAGCGTGATCAGCGGCTCGCGGGCGCCGCGGGTGACGCCCACGACGTAGCAGCGCAGCCGGTCACCGTGCTCGTAGCGCTCCCCCGGCACCTGCTCGGCGCTCGGGATCACGCCCTCCGAGCCCTTGGTCTCGCTGCCCATCCGCACCACGACCAGCCCGCGGGCGTTGGCCCTGGCGTCACGCTGGATCACCCCGGCCGCGATATCGCCCTCCCTGGCCGAGAACTCGCCGTAGTTCTTCTCGTTCTCCGCGTCCCGCAGCCGCTGCAGAATCACCTGGCGTGCGGTGGTGGCCGCGATCCGCCCGAAACCTTCTGGTGTGTCGTCCCATTCGTGGATGACGTTGCCATCGGCATCGGTCTGCCTGGCAATCACCTTCACCACACCGGTCTTTCGGTCGATGTCGATGTGCGCATCGGGTTCGTGGCCCTCGGTGTGGCGGTACGCCGTCAGCAGCGCCGATTTGATGGTCTCCACGACCACGTCGACCGAGATGCCCTTATCGGCCTCGATGGCATGCAGTGCCGCCATGTCGATATTCATGCCCGCTCCCCCTTCCCAGTCTCTCCGGCAAGTTCCAGTTCACGTCGATTGGGAGGTGAGAACTCCACTTGGACAACAGCTTTGGAGATTTCAGCAAGGTCAATCCGGCGCACCGCGAAGTCCCGAGGCCCGTCCGGCACCACCACCTGCACGCCCTGTCCGTCGGTCGCCCCCAGCCGGGCGGTCAGCGCGGTCCCGTCGGTGAGGGTCAATTCGGCCTTGCGGCCTCGGGCCCTGCGGAAGTGCTTCTCGGTGGTCAGTGGCCGGTCGACCCCGGGTGAGGTGACCTCGAGCACATACGGCGTGTCGCCGCTCTGCTGGTCGAGCAGCTCCGACGCGGTCCGCGACAGCCGCGCGATCGAATCGAGATCAAGGCCCGCATCGCCGTCGGCCACCACCGTGATGCGCGGCGGGCGGGCAGCGGCGTCGATCACCACATCGTCGATTTCGTAACCGGCGCGCGCGAACTCGCCGTCAAGTAGCTCGACCACCTGCTTCTGCGACGGTAGATCCGCAGACGGCAACTTAGGATCGGGTGCCACGGCGAGCTCCTCATCTTGAGTTGTCCGGCACGATTCCCCGGCGAACCCCTGACAGGGCCCCCTGGAATCGACTATCCACGATACGCCAGGGCAGCCGCAGCAAGCGTCAATCCGGGTCAGGGGTGCAGCGAATGTCGCCGGGCCGGTCCACCGAACCTCGCCACCGCGACGGGTCGCCGGCGGGGCAATGGCAGGATATTCACGTGCCGAGCGCCCTCACGACCTTCAGCCGGCGGCGCGCGCTGTTCTCGATCGGGGCCGTGGCCCTGCTGGGTGCGACCGCCGCCGCCTGCGGCGAATCACCCCCCGCCGCCGAAGTCACCGACCTGACCACCCAGCTCGACCGCGCCAGGGCCGACAGCGCGCTGGCCGCGGAGGCCGCCGCCGCCCAACCGCCGCGGGCGGCCCAGGCCCGGGCCCTGGGCACCGTCGCCGACGAACGTTCGGCACACGCCCAGGCGCTGGCCGACGAGCTGACCCGGATCACCGGCGACACGCCGGCATCGGCCACCAGCACGACCACATCCCCGTCCGCGGCAAACCCGGGCCAGGCCGCCCCGGGGCCGTCGGTCGACGATGTCGTCGATGCGCTGCGGCAATCCGCCGAGGGCGCCACCGACCTGGCGGCCCGGTTCTCGGGTTACCGCGCCGGCCTGCTCGGGTCGATCGCCGCATCGTGTACGACCGCCTACTCGGTGCTGCTCGGCGGTGCGCGGTGACCTCGACCGAACCCTCGTCCGACCCGGCCCGCCCGTCGAATCCCGCCGATGCGGCGCTGTTCGACGCGGTGGCCGTCGAGCACGGCATCATCTACGGCTACGGGCTGGTGTCGGCGCATTCCAGCTTCGAGGAGAACGCCCTGATCGCCACGGCGATGGCCGAACACCGGACCCGCCGGGAGGCCGCGATCGCCATGCTCGACGGACGCGGGGTGACCCCACCGCTGCCCGCCGCCGGTTATCGGGTTCCCGACGAGGTCACCGATCCGGCCGAGGCCGCCGGGCTGGCGGTCCGGATGGAGAAGGACGCCGCCGTGGCCTGGCGTGCGGTGCTCGAACAGGCCGCGAGCAGCGAGGATCGCGCCTTCGCGGTGACCGCTCTGACCGAGGCCGCGGTGACCGCGGCGCAGTGGAACGAGATGCTCGACGTGTGGCCGGTCAGTTCGGCGTTCCCCGGCGGCGGCGAATAACCTCCCGATCCCCTCGCGGCGGGCCCAGATGCAACGCGGCGGGCGGTTTGTCGACGTCGATGTGGACGA
>NZ_JBSFPX010000223.1:0-10514 GCF_053588415.1 Mycobacterium sp. NPDC003449 | reverse complement strand
CGCCGCTGGTCCGGGCGGTCGGCATCGACGCGTTCACCAAGATGGTCGACGGCGAACTGGACATCGCCGCGATCGCGCCCGACGCCGCGCCCCGGGCCAGGGCGAACATCGACGAGATGGCGGTGCGGACACGGTTTTTCGACGACTATTTCGCCGAAGCCGGCCGAGCCGGGATCCGGCAGGCGGTGATCCTGGCCTCCGGTCTGGACTCGCGCGCCTACCGGCTGCCCTGGCCGGACGGCACCGTGGTCTACGAGATCGACCAACCCGAGGTGATCGAGTTCAAGACCCGCACGCTGGCCGGGTTGGGCGCCGAGCCCACCGCGCAGCGCCGCACCGTGCCGATCGATCTGCGCGAGGACTGGCCCGCCGCGCTGCGGGCAGCGGGATTCGACCCGGCGGCGCCGACCGCGTGGTGCGCCGAGGGGCTGCTGATCTACCTGCCGCCCGACGCCCAAGACCGGCTCTTCGACAACATCGACGGGCTCAGCGCCGCGGGCAGCACGGTCGCCACCGAGTTCGTCCCCGCGTTGAAGGACTTCGATCCGGAGAAGGCGCGTGCCGCGACGGCCGCGTTCAGCCAGCTCGGGTTGACCATGGACATGCCGTCGCTGATCTACCACGGCGAACGGCATTCGGCGGCAGACTATCTCACCACCAAGGGCTGGAAGATGACCGGCGCGGTGCGGTCGGCCCTGTTCACCCGTTACGGCCTGCCCGTCCCGGAGTTCGACGATGACGATCCGCTGGGCGAGATCGTCTACATCAGCGGGACGAGGGGCTGAGAGACCTCAGGCGCGAGCGAAACTCAGCGTCTCGCCGCGCACCCCGCCCATCCACAGGTCCTGGCATGCGGTGGCCATCTCGTCGAGCCCGTCGATGATCGTGCCGAACACATTGCCGGGCACCCAGCCCTGGTCACCATTGATCAGCAGGTTGTTGCGGCCGTAGAACAATGCCAGGTCGACGATGGCTCCGGTGGTCCCGGTGCCGGTGGTGTTCTCGTACCCGTAGCCCGGATTGCCCAGGTCGTCGGAGTCGAACGAGAACCAGCACAGATCCCCGGGGATCGGGGTGACCGTGGTGTTCTCCTTACCCGGATCGGCAGTGAACGCCGGCAGCAGCGTGTAGATCTCGTTGCGCGCGTATTTACCGTGAAACACCTGCGCCGACAGCGCCTTTCCAGCCGGTAACGCATCCCATACCGCCGCGCAGGTTCGGGGCGCCGCTTCGTCGAGCAACTGCGCCGTGCAGGTGACCCCGCGCCGGTCCAGCGACACCGTGATCAATCGGCTCATGCGGTTGTTGCCTCCTCCGTGAGCAGTGCCGGCATCCGGTGATGCCAGTCCGTGGCGTTCTGATAGGCCTGCCCGACGCGCAACACCAACGCGTCCGAATGCCGGGGGCCGACGATCTGCAGCCCGATCGGAAGGCCGCTCGCGCTGAACCCGCACGGCACCGAAAGCGCGGGCTGCTGCGTCAGATTGAACGGGTAGGTGTAGGGCGTCCAACTCGTCCAGTCCGGTGAGGCCGAACCGTCCGGAACATCCCGACCGACGGGGAAGGCAGTCAACGGCAGGGTGGGGGTGATCAGCACGTCATAGGACTGGTGGAACCGGCCCATCAGCTCGCCCAGGTTCATCCGGACGGCGTTGGCGTCCAGATAGTCCGATGCGGTGAACGTCGTGCCGAGCTCCGCGGTTCGGCGCAGCCCCGGGTCCATTCGCCCGGCGCCGCCACCATCCAGCTTGCCCTCCAGCACCTTTGCCTCACCGGCGAACCACAGCACGTGGAATGCCTCCACCGGATCGGCGAAGCCCGGATCGGCCCGTTCGATGTGCGCACCGCCGCGGGCGAGGACGTCGACCGCCGCCGTGACCGCGGCGTCCACCTCGGGATCGTTGGTGCCGAAGCCGAGGCCGGGCGAGTAGGCGACCCGCAGGCCCTCGACTCCGCCGTCCAGCGCATCGCGGAAAGGTGAAGTGGGAGTGGGCATTGCCGACCAGTCGCGTGGATCGAATCCGGTGATGACGTCGAGCAACGTCGCGACGTCGGCCACGGTGCGGGCCATAGGGCCTGCGTGTGACAGCGTCCCGAAAGGGCTTGGCGGATACAGCGGGATGAGTCCGTAGGTCGGTTTGAGCGCGGTCGTGCCGGTGAATGCCGCGGGGATGCGCACCGAACCGCCGCCGTCGGTGCCCACCGACCACACACCCATGCCAAGCCCGACGGCCGCGGCGCTGCCGCCGCTGGATCCGCCCGCGGTGACGGCCGGGTTCCACGGGTTACCGGTTGCGCCGTAGCGCGGCGAGTCGGTGACCCCCTTCCACGAGTATTCCGGCGTGGTGGTCTTGCCGAGTAGTACCGCACCCGAATCACGCAGCCGCGCAACGCACGGCGCATCATCCGCCCACGGTCCGGCCTCGTCGATCAGCCAGCTGCCGCGCAGCGTCGGCCAGCCCCTGGTCCACAATGCGTCCTTGATCGAGGTGGGGATGCCGTCGCCGGGACCCAGCGGACGCCCGGACCGCCACCGCGCCTCCGACTCGCGCGCGGCGGCCAGCGCGCCCTCCTCGTCGACCAGGACGAACGCGTTCACCGACGGCCCGTGCCGGTCGATGGCGGCCAGGCCGGCCCTGGTGACCTCCACCGGTGACAGCGACCCGTTGCGGTAGCCCTCGATCAGCTCGACTGCTGTTGGAATCACGTTGCGCCCCTTGCCCTCGACGGCACATACCCGAGCTTCTTGTCCACCACGTTGAGCATCGGACGTCCGGACCGCCAGCGGGCCAGATTCTCGGCGAACTGTCCGGCCAGGATATCGCGCCAGCCGGTGACATCGCCGGACATGTGCGCGGTGACGACCGCGCCAGGGGCGTCCCACAACGGGTGCGCGGCGGGCAGCGGTTCGGTCTCGAACACGTCGAGGGTGGCGCCGCCGATCTCACCGGCGGTCAGGGCCGACACCAGCGCCGCCTCGTCGACCAGTGGACCGCGCGCGATATTCACCAGGTGCGCATCGGATTTCATGGCGGCCAGCACGTCGGCGCCCACCAGGCCGCGGGTCGTCTCGGTGAGCGGGGCGGCCAGCACCAGGTGATCGCACCAGCCCACCTGCGTGGCCAGCTCCCGGGTGGGCACGATCTCGCCGAAGTCGGGATCGGCGGCGCGGGCCACCCGCCCGGCCCCGCGGACGGTGAGTCCGGCCGCGCGCAGCAGGCGGGCGATCTCCCTGCCGATGCTGCCGGTCCCCACCACCAAGGTCTTGGCCCCTGCGATGCTTCGGGTCTCCCGGTACCGCCATTCGTGGCGGCGTTGGAAGTCGAGGCTGGCCCTGCTGCCCTTGGCGTAGGCGATCACCGCCCCGAGCACGTATTCGGCTATCGGGCGGTCGAATACCCCTCTGGCGTTGGTGACCACCACCGAGGAATCGCGCAGTTCGTCGAACAGCAGAGTGTCCACCCCGGCGGCGGTGACGTGGATCCACTCCAATGCGGCCGCATCCGCCCAGGCGCCACGCAGTGCGGTGGAGAAGTAGT
Organism: Mycobacterium sp. NPDC003449; assembly: GCF_053588415.1. Lineage (NCBI taxonomy): Bacteria > Bacillati > Actinomycetota > Actinomycetes > Mycobacteriales > Mycobacteriaceae > Mycobacterium > Mycobacterium sp. NPDC003449. The sequence goes on along the minus strand of NZ_JBSFPX010000223.1, from coordinate 6,975 downwards.
CCCACAGCAGCAGGGCCCGAGCCCCGCGCAGGGCCTGCGCCAGACCGTCGGCCGCGCAGTAGCGCAGGTCGGCGTCCGCGTCGAGATCGGCCAGCTCCGCCGGACGGTCCTCGGGGTTGCCGCACAGCACCGCGACGGTCGGACGGGTGCTCATCCGGCCCCGCCCAGGGCGGTCGCGGCGCTGGGTCGGGGGGTCGGCACCAGTCCGAGGCTAGGAACACGCAAGTAGGATTGTCAACAATCAGTTGCCGCCCGGCGCGTTCGGCCTCACACTGTGGAAATGACGATCGGGGAACTGGTTCCACCCCCACCATTGCGGCAGGTCGGGATAGGTGTCGTGACGCCGTACGATTTCGCCCTGGACCGCGAACTGTGGCGCTGGGTGCCCAACGATGTGAGCCTGTATGTCACCCGGCTCAAGTACGCACCACTGCCGGTGACGGTCGACATGGCGGTGCACGTCTCCGAGCCCGAGCAGGTGGAGGCCGGCGCCGCGAACGTGCTTTCGGTGTCACCCCTCGTCACCGCCTACGCGTGCACCGCGGGAAGTTTCGTCAAGGGGATGGCCGGTGAGGCCGCGCTGGTCGCGGCGATGCGCGCGGCCGGTGCCCCGGCGGCGGTGACCACCAGCGGGTCGGTGCTCGCCGCGCTTCGGCATCTCGGCCTGAGCCGGGTCGCCACCGTCACGCCCTACACCGCCGACCTGACCACCGGCCTGACCAGCTACCTGTTGGAGGCGGGCATCGAGGTGGTCGCCACAGCCGGGCTGGGGATGACCTCCCAAATCTGGGCGGTGCCCTATGAGACCACCGCCGAACTGGTCCGCTCCACCGATATCGACGACGCCGAGGCGATCGTGATCAGCTGCACGAACCTTCCGACCTACGACCTGATCGCCGACCTGGAGGCCGAGTTGGGCAAGCCGGTGGTCACGGCCAATCAGGTGACGATGTGGGCGGCGCTCGCCGTGGCCGGCCGCAAGGCCATCGGCCCCGGACAGCGGCTGCTGGACGGGTGACATCCAGTGCAGGACAACACAGAAGAGAACAGGAGATGGTATGGCGACCGTGGGGATCCTCTATCCCGGCCACAGCGCGGAGGACGACTTCGGAGCGCTCGAGGGGCGGCTGGGGGCCACGGTCGCGTTCCCGGTGGTGATCACCAGCGTCGGTGAGGACGCGCACCGGGTGGATGCGCTGCTGGACCTGGGCCGCCATGAACGCCTGGCCGAGGGGGCCGCGCGGCTGGCCCCGGCACAACCGGACTCGATGATGTGGGCGTGCACGTCGGGCAGTTTCGTTTTCGGGCCGGACGGTGCCCGTGAGCAGGCCGAGCAGGTGGCCGCGGCAGCAGGGGTGCCCGCATCGTCCACGTCGATCGCCTTCGTTGAGGCGTTGCGGTACTTGGGCATTCGTCGTGTCGCGGTGGCCGCGTCCTATCCCGGCGATGTGGCGGCGCATTTCGTGGCGTTCCTGGCGGCCGGCGGCGCGGAGGTGGTGGCGGCCGGCAGCCACGGCATCGTCACCGCGGCCGAGGTGGGCCTGCTGACACCGGATCAGGTGGTCGAGATGGTCCGCGCCGCCGACCATCCCGACGCCGAGGCGGTGCTGGTCCCCGACACCGCCATGCACACGCTGCAGATCATCGACCGGTTGGAGGCCGCGGTCGGAAAACCCGTCCTCACCGCCAATCAGGTGACCGTGTGGAAGGGCCTGCAGCTGATCGGCCCGGTCCCCGCGGAGCCCGGCCTTGGCCGCCTGTTCGAGGCGGCCCGGTGACCGATTTCATCGCACCCGTGGTGCAGAAATCGACGGCGAGCATCATCGCCGACAAGCTCCGCCAGGCCATCGCGCACGGCGAACTCGAGCCGGGGGCGCAGCTGGGCGAGGCCGAACTGGCCCGCAAGCTCGAGGTCAGCCGCGGCCCGCTGCGCGAAGGCATTCAGCGTCTCACCCAGGAGGGGTTGCTGATCTCCGTCCGCAACCGCGGCGTCTTCGTCATCGATATGACTCCCGACGAGGTCGTGGACATGTACCTGGCCAGGGAGGCGATCGAACGAACCGCGGCCCGCACCATCCTGCAGGGGGATTACGCGGCAGCGGGCGACGCACTGCTGGCCGTCGTCGAGGACATGGAGGACGCGGACGGGCCCGATCAGATGGCCGAGGCCGACCTGCGTTTCCACGAACTCCTCGTCGAACTGGCCGGCAGCCCACGGCTTTCCCGGATCCACCGCACCTTCCTGGTGGAGACCAAGATGTGCGTGCACGCGCTGGCCGACACCTACGACAATCCCGACGACCGGGTCAGCGAGCACCGGGCGCTGGCCACCGCCATCCGCTCGGGCGACGTCCACCTCACCGACAAGCTGGTGCTGGTGCACATGGAGGACGCCGTCGAGCGGCTGATCTCGCGGCTATCGACCGGTTGAGGACCCCGGCGCACCGCTCGGCTCGGCCTCGTACTCCAGCTGCGGCGGCGCCTCGGGGGTGCCGGGGATCTCGGTGCCGTTGATCGGGCATCGGGCCGTCTCGGGCACCTTGATCAGCGAGACCATGCCGATCACGCAGGCGGCCATCATGTAGTAGGCGGGCACCAGGTGATCGCCCGTCTCCCCCACCAGCCAGTCGTTGACCAGGGGCGCGGTGCCGCCGAACAGCGATGTCGAGACGTTGTAGGCGATCGCGAACCCGGCGTAGCGGACGTGGGTGGGGAACATCGCCGGGAACGTCGCCGAGATGGTCGACAGCTGAGGCACGTAGAGCAGGCCCAGGATCGCGAACCCGATGATCGCGCCGACCATATTGGTCGACATCAGCAGGAACATCGGGACACCGGCGATGAACAGACCGACCATCGAGACCCACCACATCGGTTTTCGGCCGACCCGGTCCGAGATGTGACCCGCGAACGGCAGGAACACCATCATGGTCAGCATTCCGATGATCGGAACGACCAGCGAGTGGCTGCTGGACAGCCCGATCGTGCGCTCCAGGTAGGTCGGCATGTAGGTGAGCAGGGTGTAGTTCACCACGTTGAGCGCGACCACCAGCCCGCCCAACCGCAGGATCGGCCCCCAGTACTCGGTGACGAGATCCTTGAACTGGGCACCGGTGTCCGACTCGGTCCCCCCCGACTCCTCGAGCTCGCGGAAGACCGGGGTGTCCTCGAGTTTGGAACGCAGGTAGACGCCGATCAGGCCGAGCGGGGCCGCCACCATGAACGGCAGCCGCCAACCCCACGACCCCATCTGGTCGTCGGACAGCAGCACCGAGAATCCGAGCATCAGCAGCGCACCCAGCGAGAAGCCGGCCAGGGTGCCGAATTCCAGGAAGCTGCCGAGGAATCCGCGTCGACGAGACGGTGCGTATTCGGCCATGAACGTTGCCGCGCCACCGTATTCGCCCCCGGTGGAGAAGCCCTGGATCATCCGCAGGATGACCATGATCGCCGGGGCCCAGAGTCCGATCGCGGCATAGGACGGGACCAGGCCGACGCAGAAGGTCGCGCCGGCCATCAGCACGATGGTGAGGGCCAGCACGTGTTTGCGGCCGAGCCGGTCGCCGAGCGGGCCCCATACGAACCCGCCGAGCGGGCGCACCAGGAAGGACACCGCGAACGTCGCGAGGGCCAACAGGGTGGCCTGTGAGGTGTCCCCGGGAAAAATGGCCGCCGAGATGTAGCTGACGCCATAGGCGTAGATGCCGTAATCGAACCATTCGGTGGCATTGCCGATCGCCGATGCGGCGATCGCCCGTTTCAGCACTCCCGGGTCGGGTGCGTCCTCGGCGGGCGCACTGTAATCGACATCCGGCTTGTCACCGAAGCCCTTCATCGGGTTTTTTCGCGCAGGCACGGTTCCTCCAAGTGTCTGACGACACCGTCCCGCCGTGCGCACTCGTTACGGCTGCGCTGACTGGGATGAACACCGCAGGGCCAGGCCGTCGTCTCGTCGACAAATCATTAATTGCCGAAATTTGACGTTACAGCCCCACACCGGCCGATGCACCGCCGCGTTACCGCCTCGTAACTGACGTATGCGTCAGAATCGGTGGTCGCCGAGCCACAGCACGCTCGCCCCGGCCACCGATCGCTCGGCCTGATCGAGCACCCCGGCGACCGACCGTCCCACCAGCGCGCCGAGCGCCTGCGGCAGTGAGGCCGCCGCAGGCTGGGATGACGGTTTGGGCCGCAGCACGTCCAGCCACGACGAACCGGGATAACCCACCACCCGGACCTCGGTGTCCGGATCGAACCCGGCCAGCACCTTGGCCCGGGTTACCGCGGTACGCAGACCGCCGAGTTCGTCGACGAGTCCGCGTTCCTTGGCGTCGGCACCGGTCCACACCCGCCCCCGGGCCACCGATTCCACCGCCTCGACACTGAGATTGCGGCCGGCCGCCACCCGCTCGACGAAATCGGTGTAGAGCAGGTCCGCCTCGGCCTCGACCTGCGCATGCTGCTCCTCGGTGAAGGGCTCATTCGCCGACCAGGCATCGGCATTGGCGTTGGTGCGCAACGAATCCGAACCGACACCGAGCTTGTCCTTGAGCTCGCGCGACACCAGCTTGCCGGTGATCACCCCGATGGAGCCGGTCAGCGTGCCGGCATTGGCCACGATCTCGTCGGCGGCCATCGACACGTAGTACCCGCCGGACGCGGCCACCGCACCCATCGACGCGACGATCGGTTTGCCCGCCTCGCGGGCCCTGACCACCTCGCGCCACACGGTTTCCGAGCCGAGCACCGAACCGCCGGGGCTGTCCACCCGCAGCACGATGGCGGAGATGTCGTCGGCGGCCGCGGCTTCCCGCAGGGCCGCGGCGATGGTGTCCCCGCCGGCGCTGGACCCGCCGAACGGCAGCGCCTGCGGACCGCCGCGGCCGCTGACGATCGCACCGTGCAGAGTCACCACGGCCACCGTGGGCTTGGTCTTGCGGCCGGGCAACGGCGGCACCGATGCGGGCAGCTTCTGCGCGGTGGCCCGCGCGTAGCGCGTCAGGTACAGCCGGGGCGCGCCGTCCTCGCCGTCGGCATCCTCTGAGGCGCCTGCGAGTTCGCCGATCCGGGCGTAGGCCTCGTCGCGGAAGCCGATCCGGTCGACCAGCCCGCCGCCGACCGCGTCGTCGCGCAGCAGCGGGGCCTTGTCGGCGAGGGAGTTGACGGTGTCGCGGTCGAGGCGGCGCGACTCGGCAATCGCCTGCCACACCTGATCCTGCAGGCTCTCGATGAGCCGGCCGTCGGCCTCGCGGTGAGCGTCGGTGTAGCTGTCCTGGGTGAAAAGGTTTGCCGCGGACTTGTATTCACCGCGCGCCACGAACTGGGCCTCGATCCCGGCCTTGTCCAGCGCGTCCCGGAGGAACATGGAGTTGGTGGCGAAGCCGACCAGCCCGACGGTGCCCGCCGGCTGCATCCACACCTCGCGGAACGCCGAGGCGAGGTAGTAGGACAGGGTTCCGGGGTAGGTCTCGGCCCACGCCAGGGTCGGTTTGGCGTCGCCGAACGCCGCGATCGCCTCGCGCAATTCCTGGACCGGCCCGGCCGCGGCGGCCGGCAGCTGGACCCTGGCGATCAGCCCGGCCACCCGGTCGTCGGAGGCGGCGCGGTGAATCGCGGCCACCGCCTGGCGCAGCACCAGCGGGCGCCCACCGCTGGCCAGCATGGCCAGCGGATCGAATCCTGCGGTCTCCGGCGGCGCGGTGAGCAGGTCGAGCTCCAGTACGCAGCCGCTGGGGACGCCGTTGTGCCGGGCGGTATCGACCTTGCGGACGACGGCCCGCAGGTCGGCGGGTCCCGGCAGTCCGGGGAGAAAGTCCAACATGACCAGAGCCTACCGATCGGTGCCCACCTTCCTCGGCCTTCGTCCGGCGAGCAGGCGCGCACTTCTTCCGGCGAGCAGACGCGCGCGTACCCGAAAATCACCGCTGACGGGTACCTGGGCGTCTGCTCGCCAAGGAAAGTCGGCAAGGAAACGTGGGCACCGCCGGGCAGCCGCCGTACCGTGGTGCGGTGAGGTTCTCGATCTCGATACCGCAGCGCGACACCGACAGTTTCGACGATGCCGGCCTCAAGGCGTACCTGGCCCGCGCCGAGGAGTTGGGTTTCGAGGGCGGTTGGACCCTGGAGCAGACCGTCGGCGAGGCACCGGGGATCGCCCCGCTGGAGATGCTGTCCTATGCAGCGGCCTGCACCACCCGGCTCCGGCTGGGTGTGGCGGTTCTGGTGACCTCACTGCACGATCCACTGCAGCTCGCGTCGGCCATCACGGCCGTCGACCGGCTCAGCCACGGCCGGCTCGACGTCGGGGTCGGCCACGGTGGCGCCTCCCGGCCGTTCGCCGCGTTCGGCGTCGACCGGTCGACGTTCGTCGGCTACTTCAACGAGGGTCTGGAGCTGATGAAGGCGGCCTGGTCCGACCAGCCGCGGATCACCTTCCACGGGCGGTTCCGTGACGTCGACAACCTCGCGATCCAGCCCAAGCCGGTGCAGCGGCCCCATCCACCGATCTGGTTCGGCGGCACCGCGCCCAAGGCACTGGCGCGCGCGGTGCGCGACGGCGACTCGTTCCTGGGCGCGGGATCGTCGACCACCGCCACCTTCACCGAAGCGGTGCGTACGGTGCGCCGGGAACTCGACGAGCAGGACAAGGACCCGGCGGGTTACACCATCGGTAAACGGGTGTACCTGACGATCGACGACGACGCGGCGCGCGCCCGGCAGCGGGTGCTCGACGGGCTGCACCGGATCTACGGGCCGATGCCCGGTATCGACGCGGTTCCGGTCTCCGGCACACCCGGCGACGTGGTGCGGGGGCTGCGCGAGGTGATCGACGCCGGAGCCCAGACGGTCGTGCTCAATCCGACCGGCGCCACCGTGGCCGAGGACCGCGAGCAGATGGAACGCCTTGCCGCCGAGGTGATCCCGCAGCTCACCTAGACCGCGAGCAGACATAAAACTGCCCATTCTCGCGTGGAA